>NZ_JADQBD010000063.1:0-16577 GCF_017808115.1 Chryseobacterium sp. RR2-3-20
TCCCAAAATGTGCTGAAAAACTGAATAAATTCATATCTAATTGTTTGATTACTACAAATATACAAAAGTTATGATAAATTACGGATATTCATAAAATTTTACACTCGAATGGAAAGTTCCTGTAAATTCTATGGGTTTTTCTTATGGCGGATGTCGTTTTATTCAATTCTATAACAATTTTTTAATTGCTGTGTATGCTGATAAACACACAAATTTTCTTGCAATTATCAATATCAAGACTTTTGAGTTAGAAAAATTGGCAATAAAAGATTACAGTTCGGGTTATTTGAATGGAAATGTGTTAACAGTTGTTTCAAAAAATGATGAACATCCTAATCTAACAGTAGAATTTCATGATGAAGGTTATTTAATACATAAGTCTTAAATAGATATAATTTTTAATAATTGAATATTGAAATTAAGAAAATGTAACAATAATGAAATTATCTTTACTAATATTTAAAAGGAATAGAGCATGTTTTTAAAATTTCTGAGATTAGAGATTAAAAGTTTTTTCCGGGGGAATTCTTTAGGGGTCAATCTTGCCATGAAGATTTTCCGTTTTCTGGGAATCATTTGTTTCATTTTATATTTTATCGGCGGTGCATTTGTCGCTTATTTTTATATCAATGAGAATATGGAGCAGGATCCTCTGAAGGTAGTCTCCAGGTTTATTATCATCGTTTGGGTAGCAGATCTTATTTTTAAATATATGATGCAGCAGATTTCTTCACAGAATATTAAGCCTTTTCTTACCTTAAATATTCCTAAAAGATTTCTAGTAAATTATACTCTGGTAAAAACCTTTCTTTCCCCGTTCAGTTGGCTGAATTCTTGGTTCTTTATTACATTTTCGGCCATTCTTCTATTTAAAGGATATAGTTTTGTTGGAGTTTGGGCTTGGTTTCTCGGGATTTCTTCTCTGCTTTATCTTAATAATTTCATCAATATTTTTATTAACGGAAAAGAAAAAGTTGCTGTTGCAGTAGGAATTGCGATAGCTGTTTTATCTGCTTTAGAATATTATCATGTAGTTTCTATTTTAGATTACTCTGCTAAGGTTTTTTACAGCTTTTACGAGAGCCCTTTTTTTGCATTAATTCCCATCGCTCTGTTTATCTTGCTTTGGCAGTTATGTTACCGATATATTTTAAAAGAATTTTATCTCGATCAGGGTTTAGAGTTAAAAAAAGAAATCGGTAAAACCGAAAATATTGCTTTTTTAAACAAATATGGCTCTTTGGGAACATTTATCAATAATGATATAAAAATGCTCCGTAGGAATAAAATGACCAAAAGTATTCTCTTCGGAAGTATTATGTTCACTTTTTATGGTTTATTAATGTTTACCTCGCCAGTTTATAAAACGCCTTATATGATGATGTTCATGGGATTGTTTGTAACTGGAGGATTTCAGTTTCTTTTTGGGCAGCGGGTTCCTGCCTTCGACAGTTCGTATTATCCGTTGATGATGACGCTTAATGTTCCGTACAAAGAATATCTTAAAGCAAAATGGTGGCTCATGATTATTGTGACTGCTGTTTCTATGATTCTAGCTCTGTTTTATGCTTTTATCGGGTGGGAAATCTATGTTACTTTTTTTGCAGCAGGATTGTACAATATTGGCGTAAATTCTCAGTTTACACTATGGTCTGGAGCTTACAACAAAACGCAGATAGATCTTAATTCCAAAGAAAAAAGAATGGGGCAGAAGAATAGTTTTAATCTGAAAGCTTTATTACTGCTGATTCCCAAATTATTACTCCCGATGGCGGTATTCGGGATTACAAAATATTTTTATGGAATGACAGCCGCGGTAATAAGTATAGCAATTTTAGGAATGATAGGTTTCTTTCTCAGAGAGAAAATATTTGATATTATCGTTAAGCAGTACAAGCGCGAAAAATATTCTACCATAGAAGCATTTAAAAATAAAGATTAGTACAATGATTACAATACAGAATTTATCTAAAACCTACGGAAAAGCTACGGTTCTTAATATTGAAAATCTCGAAATCCCGAAAGGCGAAACTTTTGGTTTGGTAGGAAATAACGGGGCAGGAAAAACCACCCTTTTCAGTTTGATGCTCGATTTAATTCAGCCAACTTCGGGGTTTGTAAAGATAGACGATATAAAAGTGAATGAATCTGAAGCGTGGAAATCCAAAGTTTCTGCTTTTGTAGACGATAGTTTTTTAATAGGTTATTTAACTCCGGAAGAATATTTTTATTTCATTGGCGAATTGAGAGGTCAGAATAAAGCTTCTGTTGATGAATTTCTTAAGCAGTTTCATGATCTTTTTAGTGGTGAAATTTTAAATTCGGGTAAATATGTAAGAGATTTATCCAAAGGAAACCAGAAAAAAGTAGGAATTGTGGGAGCACTTATAGGAAATCCTGAAGTGATTATTCTCGATGAGCCTTTTGCCAATCTGGACCCTTCCACTCAAATTAAGCTGAAAAATTTAATTAAAGTTTTGTCTCAGCAAAGTGGTGTTACTTTCTTAATCTCCAGTCACGATCTTTCTCATACAACCGAAGTATGCAACAGAATTGTGGTGGTAAATAAAGGTCGTTTAGTAAAAGATATACAAACAAGTCCGGAAACTTTAAGAGATTTAGAACAATATTTTGCAGATCAGGTAAGTGTAATCGACTAATACTAAGCCGGATTTTCGACAAAATAAAAGCTAGACAAAAATGAATTCTGTCTAGCTTTTTTATAGGTTTATTTGAAATTACTTATTCAGTTTTCTGATTCCCATTTCATACAAAGCAAACGAGATTAAATCTGCATTTTCACTGATGATTTGGTCTGTAGCTCTTCCTGCTCCATGTCCTGCATTTTTCTCAATTCTCAATAAAATAGGATTTGCACAAGATTGTTTTTCCTGTAATTCTGCCCCGAATTTAAAGGAATGAGCCGGAACCACTCTGTCATCATGATCGCTCGTAATAATCATCGTCGAAGGATAGCATACTCCAGACTTTACATTATGTACTGGCGAATACGATTTCAGATAATCAAACATTTCTTTATTGTCTTCCGCAGTTCCGTAATCATAAGACCAGCCTGCTCCTGCGGTAAATTTGTTGTATCTCAACATATCCAAAACTCCAACTCCAGGAAAAGCTACTTTTGCCAGATCAGGACGCATCGTCATCGTAGCTCCTACAAGAAGCCCACCGTTGGATCTTCCGGAAAGTGCCATATATTCTTTTGAAGTATAGCCTTTATTCTGTAAATATTCTCCTGCTGCAATAAAATCTTCAAAAACATTTTTCTTCTGCATTTTCGTTCCTGCATCATGCCATTTTTTGCCATATTCTCCACCTCCACGAATGTTCGGGACAGCGTAAATTCCTCCATTTTCCATCCAGATAGCATTTACCACAGAAAAAGAAGGTTGCAGACTGATATTAAAGCCCCCGTAAGAATAAAGAATGGTAGGATTTTTCCCGTCCAGCTTTGTTCCTTTTTTATAATTAATCATCATCGGAACTTTTGTTCCGTCTTTAGAAGTGTAAAATACCTGTTCAGAAACGTAATTTTCAGGGTTGAATTTTACTTTTGGTTTTTGATAGACTTCAGATTTTCCGGTGTCTGCATTAAATTTATAGGTGGTTCCCGGTGTAATATAGTTGCTGAATGAATAATAAAGCTCTTTTTCTGATTTTTTTCCACCGAAACCACCCACATTTCCTTTTCCGGGAAGAGTAATTTCTCTGATCAGTTTTCCGTTTTTATCGAATTGTTTTACCTGATCAATAGCATCAATCATATAGGTTGCGAAAAAATATCCGCCACCTCCGGAAATTCCCAGTACATTTTCAGTTTCAGGAATTACATCTTTCCATGTTTCAGGAGAAGGATTTTGAATTGTTGTTTTTACCAAACGCATATTCGGAGCATCTTTGTCGGTAAAAATATAAAGCGTATCGCCATCTGTATCAACAATACTGGCATTAATATCAAACCCTTTGTTAATCTGAACAAAATCTCCTCCTTTTTTTAAATCTTTAATGTAAAGCTCATTTCCGTTCGTTGCATTGGCTGCTGAAATAATTAAATATCTCTGATCTTCCGAAACTCCAGCTCCAATATATCTTCTTGGTGTTTTTTCTCCACCAAAAATAAGTTTGTCTTCGGATTGCTTTGTTCCCAGTTTATGAAAATAAACCTTGTGTTTATCGGTCATTCCGGAAAGTACCGTTCCTTCTTTCGGCTTGTCGTAGCTGGAATAATAAAAACCTTCATCGCCCAACCATGAAATTCCGCTGAATTTAACATCTACAATGGTTTCGTCAATTTGTTTCTTCGTAACAGCATCAATAATGATAATTTTGTTCCAGTCGCTTCCGCCTTCGGAAATGGAGTAGGCTGCAAGATTTCCTTTTTTGTTGAAAGAAAGTCCTGAAAGTGAAGTAGTTCCTTTTTCTGAAAATTTATTAGGATCCAGAAATACTTCAATTGCTCTTGTCTTATTATTGGTTCTGTATAAAACAGACTGAGCCTGTAAACCGTTGTTTTTGTAGTAATAAGTATAATTTCCTTCTTTAAAAGGAGCGCCTATTTTTTCGTAGTTCCAAATGTCGGTAAGCTGCTTTACAATTTCTTGTCTGTATGGGATTTTAGACAAATAATTCTGGCTGAAAGCTACTTCTTCATCTACCCATTTTTTGGTGGATTCAGAATCATTTTCTAAATCTCTGTACGGATCGGTAACGGCGGTTCCGAAATAAGTATCGGTTTGATTTCCCTTGATAGCTTTAGGATATTGCATTTTCTGAGCATAAAAATTAGCTGAAAACAATACTCCAGCTGTTAATAAGATTGGTTTAAAATTCATCTTAGAGGATTTTACCAAAAATACGGAAAGTTGAGGGAATAAAAAAAACTTCCTTTTGGAGAAGCCTAATATTTTAATCTAACAAATTAGGAAATAAAATTTTTATCCAATTAACTCTTTAGCCTGCGTTAAAGCGGCTTCGGTAATCTTACTGCCTGAAAGTAACTGTGCAATTTCATTTAATTTTTCTTCATCATTCAGCGGGATAATAGTAGATTGGGTTTTCCCATTAACATCCTGCTTTATCACTTTATAATTGTCATTTCCTTTTGCGGCAACTTGTGCTAAATGAGAGATAACAATCAGCTGCATATCTTCAGACATTTCTCGCATCAGATTTCCTATTTCTTCGGCAACTTTTCCGGAAACACCGGTGTCGATTTCATCTAAAATTAAAGTAGGAAGTTCATCACTTTCAGCAATAATTTTTTTCACAGCCAACATTACTCTAGACCTTTCACCGCCAGAAATTGCAGTCTGAATGGGCTTCAAAGGAAACCCCGAGTTTGCCTGAAATAATAACTGAATATTTTCTTTCCCGAATGAGTTAAATTCTTGGGAAAGACCGAGTTCAATATCCACTTTAGCTTTTTCCAGACCTAATTTTTTAAGCAAATCTTCTATTTTTTTTACGAAAACAGGGATGCTCTTTTTTCTGTTTTTAGAAAGCTTTTGTACTAAACTTTCCATAGATTTTTCTTTGTTGGAAATATCTTCCAGAATTTCTTTTATCTGAATTTCTGTTTCCGCAGTTCCTTTTTGCTCGCCCGAAAGCTGATCTCTTATTTCAACCAAGCTTTTGATGTCTGAAACATTATGTTTTAAGAATAAAGCATTGATTTTATTGTTTAATTCTGAAATCTGGGCTAAATTTTCGGGATTAATTTCTACTTTGTCTGCTTCGTTCTCCAATTCAGAAATAATGTCTTTTACTTCCACAAACGAAGTTTCCAGCCTTTCGTTGAGTTCGGTAAATGTATGGGAAACCTCTGCAATTTTAGAAAGTTTAGATTTTGCCTCATTGAAGAATGAAAGAATTCCCACTTCTTCCTGATGAAATCTCGATAATATCTGAGCCAGATTTTCAGAGATCATTCCGGCATTTTCCTGTACGGAAAGTTGGTTTTGTAGATCTTCAAAATTAAGATCGTCTAATTTCAGATCTTCCAGTTCATTAAGAAGAAAAAGTTTGTAATCGCTTTCTTTAGTACTTTCTGAAAGTTGGGTTTGAAGTTTTTTCAGTTGATTTTTAAGGCTCTGAAACTCCAGAAATTCCTGCTGATAATTTTCTATAATTGTTTTATTCTCAGAAAGCCCGTCAATAATTTTAAACTGATATTCTTGGGTAAAAAGATTAGATGTTTCAAACTGAGAATGAATATCAATAAGTTGCGAAGAAAGTTCTTTAAGGATATCCAAAGTTACCGGAACGTCGTTAATAAAAGCTCTGGATTTTCCTGAAGGTAAAATTTCTCTTCGGATAATGGTTTGGTGTTCATAATCCAGATCATTTTCAATGAAAAACTTTTTGAACTGATTGTTTAAATCAAACTCAGTTTCTACAATGCTTTTCTCATCGGTTTTAGAAATAGATTTTATATCTGCTCTTTCTCCTAAAATAAGCCTGAGTGCACCTAGAATAATAGATTTTCCGGCTCCGGTTTCTCCGGTAATTACCTGTAAACCATTGTTTAAAGAAACTTCAAGAGCGTCAATTAGTGCAAAATTTTTAATGTAAATTCTCGAAAGCATAAATCGGTAGCAGATTTCATTTAATACTGCAAAGATAAAATTTGGAAATCAGAATTTGGGATTTGTAAAGGGTTATTTCCATTTATTCCAACGAGAATCTGCATTTTTTGGAGAGAAAATAATCATTTGCTGCTTCAGTTCGTTCATGTTTACGCCACCATTATTGCCTGAATTGAAAATATTGAAAATTTCATCGGCTTTGGTATCCATAAACAGATTGAAGAAATAATTTTGCTGAAAAGTATTTTCATATATTTTAAGCTGCAGTAAAGCATCAGCAATAATTTTCTTAGCCTGAGTCTGATCCTGATTGTATAAAGCGTCTAATCCTGCTCTGTGATACGTGTACATTGTAGCCCGAAGCTGGCTCATATTAGGATTCAGTATTTCTCCAATTAAAATAGATCTGCTTCTTGGTTCATTAATTTGGTTCCAGCCTTCATAACCTCTGTTCTGAGAGTTTTGGGCAATTTGCTGGGCTTTAGAAAACCATTGCGATCCGCTCATAGACTGGAAGCTGTCTGCATCGTATCCTAAAATAAGATATACATAAAAACTGATGACATCGATGAGGTTTCTGCCAGAAAATTGTCTTTCATTAAATATTAAATTTTCGTTTTCTGCGTATTCAAAACCGAATTTTGTGTCCTGAAGATTAAGCAGCGGCGACTCGTAAGAGGTATTGTAAACTGGGCGAACTGCCTGTACAACGATAGATCCTTTATATTTGTTTCCGTCTCTTTCGCTGAGAACAATTGCGAAATTAGATTTTACTTTTTCAAAATTCTGAAGCTTTCTGCCTGTCCAGCTTGTATTATTAATGAAATCTCTTAAGCTTTTCTCTAATGATTTGTATGCCTGAGTGTTACTTCCGCCTAAAAGTTGAGAGTTTACCTGAACTGTAGCAAGGATTTCCTGGGAAAAACCAAAATTAAACAGGATCAGAAAAAAAAGTATGATTGTTTTTTTCATTTTTTTATTAAATATTCAGAACGGAAATTTATAACAATTATTTTAAAATTTGGGTTTCAATACAATCAAGTATATCTTTAGCGACCTCTTCTTTAGATTTCAGCACAAAGTCAAATACTTCTTTTTTTGAGAAAATTTTTATTTTGTTGGTGTCATTTTTAAAACCGGCTCCTTCATCGCGAAGAGAATTTAAAACAATGAGGTCTAAATTTTTCTTCTCTAGTTTAGCTTTTGCATTTTCTTCTTCATTTTGTGTTTCGAGGGCAAAACCTACAAGCGTCTGATGGGTTTTTTGTTCGCCCATCGCTTTTAGAATATCCGGATTTTTGATGAGTTCTATGGTTAGATTCTCATCATTTTTTTTAATTTTTTCAGGAGAAACTTCTTTCGGAGTATAATCTGCAACGGCAGCACTTGCAATGGCAATATCGGTGTGACTGTAAAATTCAAAAACCTTATTGTACATTTCTTTTGCAGAAGTAATTCTATGTAAATCAATGTTTTGATGGGTGATTTTTAAAGATGAGGGTCCAGAAATAAGAATAACTTTGGCTCCTCTTTTTGCTGCTTCTTCTGCTAAAGAGAAACCCATTTTACCGGATGAATGATTTCCGATAAATCTTACAGGATCTATAGCTTCGTAAGTAGGTCCAGCTGTAATTAATACGGTTTTCCCCAGTAAACTTTTTTTAAGATGAGATTCAAAAAAATCTTCTATTGTTTTTACAATGGTTTCTGGTTCTGCCATTCTTCCTTGTCCGTACAAACCGCTTGCAAGTTCTCCGCTTTCGGCGGGAATTACGATGTGTCCGAAATCTTCTGCCATTTCCAGATTGTTTTTGGTGGAATGATGTTGATACATATCCAAATCCATTGCGGGAGCAATAAAAACAGGGCATTTAGCAGACATGTAAGTTGCAATAAGAAGATTGTCGCAAATACCGTGGATCATTTTTGCTAAAGTATTTGCGGTACATGGTGCAACCAGAATAATATCTGCCCAAAGTGCCATTTCTACATGGCTGTTCCATGTTCCGTTTTCGCTGTAAAAATCTGAATACACAGGTTTTTTCGAAAGGGTAGAAAGACTTAGTTTGGTTACAAAATTTTCTGCATCCGGAGACATAATTACCTGTACTTCTGCATCTTTTTTGATAAGTTCTCTAATCAGAAAATGAATTTTATATGCTGCGATGCCGCCAGAAACTGCAATGAGAATTTTTTTTCCTGATATGCTCATGAAAGAAATTTTTAAAGGACTAATTTACTTATTTTTTCACAAAGATTACTATAAACAGTAAAGGTCATAAAAGAACTCTTCTATGACCTTTGCCTATAATATTAAAAAATTGATTACTTCTGTCTGTCTTCAGTTTTTCTGAAGTAAACTTCACCATCTAGCCATTCCTGAATGGCAATAGAAGTAGGTTTAGGAAGTTTTTCGTAGTGTTTTGAAATTTCAATTTGCTCTCTGTTTTCAAAAACTTCTTCCAAAGTAGAGTTGTGTACCGCAAATTCGTCTAATTTATTGTGTAATTCAGTACGGATTTCTGCGTTAATCTGTTCTGCTCTTTTTCCCATGATAACAATAGCTTCATAGATTGAGTTTACTTTATCTTCAATCTTATCTTTATCGTAAGTAATGGTGTTTACTTCTGCTTTTGTATCTTTTACGCTCATTTTGAGAAAATTAATTTAATTATAAGTTGGCAAATTTACGAATTATCTTTGAATTCTGAAAGTCGCAGCAGGTGGTGGTGTATTTATAGCTGCACTGTCTCTCTGGATCTGCATTGCCTGCTTTTCGTGAGAGATTTGATCTTTAATCTGCTGTTCTGTTTTAGAGTCTTTCGCTTGTTTATCTGCTATTCTTTTCTGTTTGGCAGTAAGCAAAGCTATTCTTTCGTCATTTTGTTTTTTAACTATTACAAAATCTTTCTTTTCTTTTTCAAGCTTTTCTCTTAAGTCTGCAGCTGTTTTGGCGGCCTGAGAATTAGGAAGTTCCTTTTCTACTTGTTTGGTGAAAGCTAAAGCATTATCTATACGTTCGTCTTTCAGCTCAAAGTTGGATCTCATTGCCAGAAAATAACGTGCATTCAGGATATAATCATAGATTTTTGGACGAAGCTTTGTACTTGGGAAATCTTCCAGAACATTTTCAAATGCAACGGATGTAGATTTGTAATCTCCCATTTTGTAGTATTGTTTAGCATTTTCATAAGCTTTAAATTCCAGCTTATAAGAAAGCTCATCAATCATTGTATTGATGTTTTTTGATCTTTCGGAATTCGGATAATTGTTGATGAATTCCTGTAGTTCATTAATAGCCAATTCTGTGCTCGACTGATCCAGATTATAATCCATAGAGCCATTATAATAACACAAAGCAGACATGTAAGCTGCTTCTTCTTTACGGCTGTCTTGCGGGAAACTTACAGAGAAGTTTTTAAACTGATTTCCTGCAAGTCTATAATTTTTGTCGTAATAATTAGCGTAAGCAGAATTGAAGACTACATTCGGCGCATCATCTGTACCGGCAACCAGATTAGGAAGTCTATCGTATAATGCTAAAGCATTTTTCCATTTCTTTTTAGCAAAATTTTCGTTAGCAGTTTTCAGAATAAAATTTTTATCTGCACTTCTCAGAGCTTTTTCCTGCTGACTTTTACATGCTGCCAAAACAGCAACGGCGAAAATACCTAAAATATATTTTTTCATATACATTGTAACAGTTCACGGGTTTACCGTACTATCAATTTGCAAAAATATAACTTTTTTGCTAAAAGATTTTTTTTTATGATTTTTTAACGTTAAAGGAAAGCAAAAGTGATAATTTTTCTATTCTGAAGCATATCCTAAAACGGCAAAAACACTCATCAGTAAATTCATTTTTACTTTTTTCTCAGCTTCTTTTTGGTAGGTTTCTGCATTTTTATGAGGAACATACATTTCGTAAAAACTTTTATTCCGTATTACAAAAAGAGTAGAACCAATAATGGTGGTGAGAAGATCTTCAGGTTTTGGTGTAAAAGTGAAAACACCTGTAACGACTCCTTTTTTTATAACTTCATCCAGTTTTCTTACAAAAAGCTGGTAAAATTCCATCAATTCATCTCTTAAACTTTCGGTGTGCCGAAGTTCTTGGGTTACAAAACCATGAAAGTAATTGTATTTAAAAAGCTGGTTTACAATATACTTTATAATTTCCTTCATTTGCATTTCCGGCTTTCCGTTCTTTATTGTATCTGTAAATTCAGAAAAATTTTCTCTGGTCTTTAGCACACGATATTGGTAAAGCGAAGACATCATTTTTTCTTTGGAACCGAAGTAATAAGAAATCATGGCTACATTAATATTGGCTTTTGAGGAAATATCTCTTACCGAAGTGCCTTCATATCCTTTTTGGGCAATAAGCTCTTCGGCAACATCCAGAATGTGCATCTGTTTATCCGTAAATTTTTTAGCCATATCAGTTTTTAGTAAAAATAAGTATTTTTAATTTGATGCAAAATGTTTGTTTGATGATTTTTTGCGATTCTTAAATAGAATTGTCTGTTTTGTTTAGTTTTTGAATGGTTTAAAGGTTTTTAAAATTATAAAGAGAAAATCTCTCTTTGTGTTCTTTAATGATTGTCTTTTTCAAAATTTGTATTTTTGGTTATGGAATTTTTTGATTTTCATCATCATAAAAAACAGCTAGCTTATGGAATTTATAATATAGATATAGAAACCAGTGCACCCGATTTTTTGTATTCTGCAGGAATTCATCCTAAAGATATTGACGAGGAAAATATAGAAAATCAGTTTAAATGGTTACAGTCCGTAATTTCTGAAAACTGTTTTGCGATAGGAGAGTGCGGTTTAGATTCTACAGTTCTATCAAGCATGAAACTTCAGGAGGATGTTTTTTTAAGACAGATTCAAATGGCAAATGATTTTAATAAACCAATTATTATTCATTGTGTGAGAAAGTTTTATGAAGTCATTTCTTTTAGAAAATTTTCTCAACAGCCAATGATTATCCATGGGTTTAATAAAAAAGAAAAGGTAGCCGAAGATTTACTAAAGAATAATTTTTATTTAAGTTTTGGAAAAGCTGTACTGTATAATTTATCTTTGCAGAATACGGTGAAAAAAATTCCTTTAGATAAATTTTTTTTAGAAACGGATAACGATAATTTTAATATTGCAGACTTATACCTCAAGGTTTCTGAACTTAAAGGGATTTCTTTGGAAAAACTTCATTCGCAGATTTTAGAAAATTTAGATACGTTAAAAAATGGATAAATATTGGCTGGAAAGAACGGAACTGCTCATTAAAGAAGAAGGTTTGCAAAAACTGAACAGTGCTTCTGTTCTGGTAGTAGGATTAGGAGGTGTTGGTTCTTTCGCAGCAGAATTTTTGGCTAGGGCTGGAGTAGGAAATATGACGATTGTAGATGGTGACACGGTAGATACTACCAATATCAATAGGCAATTGCCGGCTTTACATTCTACGGTAGGAAAAAATAAAGTAGATGTTGTGGCAGAAAGACTTT
This sequence comes from Chryseobacterium sp. RR2-3-20, assembly GCF_017808115.1. Lineage (NCBI taxonomy): Bacteria > Pseudomonadati > Bacteroidota > Flavobacteriia > Flavobacteriales > Weeksellaceae > Chryseobacterium > Chryseobacterium sp. RR2-3-20. Next base: position 12,113 of record NZ_JADQBD010000063.1, read on the forward strand.
TGGATATCAATCCCGCCCTGAATTTAATTAAAATAAATGAGTTTCTGAATCCCGAAAGAATGGATGAAATTCTCGATAGCGGAAATTTCAACTATATTTTGGATTGTATTGATAGTGTTACCCCAAAACTTACTTTAATAAAATCTGCTAAAAGAAGAAGAATAAAACTCATCAGTTCTATGGGAGCTGGAGGTAAAACAGACCCATCTAAAGTCATGGTAAGGGATATCAGTAAAACTCAAAACTGTTATCTTGCGAGACAGATAAGGAAAAGATTACGAAAGGAAAAGATAAATAAAGGATTCAAGTGTGTTTTTTCTAATGAACTTCAGAAAGATGACAGCTTAAAAATGACCGATGGAACCAATTATAAAAGGTCTTTTTATGGAACCATAAGTTACATTCCTGCAATTTTTGGGTTGTATGCCGCTGCGGAAGTAATTAATTATTTAGTGAATAAAAATTAATGTCAGATTACAAATACCCGAAAGCCGAAAAGCTGAAGAAAAAAGCAGAAATAGATATTCTTTTTGCCAAAGGAAAATGGAAAACTTCTGGAAACATCAGGGCGATTATTCTTAAAAATCATCCAGATTTGCCAATGGAAGGGGTAAAGTTTGGTGTTTCGGTTTCAAAAAGATATTTTAAAAAGGCAGTTCATAGGAATCGAATTAAAAGACTTTTGAGAGAATGTTATCGCCTGAACAAAACCCTTTTTAGAAAAAGTTTCGGAGAGAAAACTATTGCCATGCTCTTTTGGATTTCAAAAGATATACCACAAAAATTTCAGGATGTTGAGGCTGAGTTTATTCAGCTTTGCGAATCTCAGAAAAACCAAAAAAACTAAATTTTTAAAGAAAATGACTGCACTCTTTGGGGTGCAATTTTTTTATCTCTTCAATCATATAAATTTTTGTAGCTTTAGTTAAATATTACACGAATGGATACTTTAAATCAGATTCCTTATTTTGATTTTTTACTTAGTGCTTTTGTAGGAATCGGACTTTCGGCTGCAACAGGATTTCGGGTTTTTCTCCCGATGTTTTTGGTAAGTCTTGCGTCTTATTTTCATTGGATTCCTTCTCTTAATACTTTTGAATGGCTTTCAACACTTCCTGCTCTTATTACTACAGGAATTGCGACTTTAGTAGAGATTTTAGCATACTATATACCCGTTGTGGATAATTTTTTAGATACCATTGCAGTGCCAATGGCAACTGTGGCAGGCTCTGTGCTTTTTGCGAGTCAGTTTGCGGATTTGGGAACTGTTCCTCAATGGGGATTGGCGATTATTGCGGGAGGAGGAACGGCGGCAACCATCAGTTCTGGTTTTGCAGGAATACGGGCTGTGTCTACCACAACAACCGCAGGTTTGGGAAATAATATTGTAGGAAGTTCGGAAACTGCCGGAGCAGGAATTATGACTGTATTGGCAATGGTAATTCCTGTAATTGCGGCATTAATTGCTATTTTTTGTGTTGTACTGGTTGTTTTTTTTGGAAGAAAAGCGTGGAAAAAATTATTAAGCAAACAAAACTGAAATGAACTTATGGTTGAATTGTAAAATCATCTCTGTCGTTCAAAAACTGAAAATGGCTTCTGAAATTTTCTAGTTCAGTTATATTTAATTCAGCTGAAATTAAATTATCTTTTTTGTCGGAAACTTCTCTGCCATCTGCAAAAAAACAATGGGAACTTTCTTGGTAGAAAAGATTATTTCCATCTGTGCCGGTTCTGTTTAATCCAAATACATAAGATAAGTTTTCTATAGCTCTTGCTTTTAGCAAATGTTCCCATGCGGCAACTCTTTTTTCAGGCCAGTTGGCAACGTATAAAATGACATCGTAATCGTTATTGTTTCGGGAAAAAACCGGAAAACGAAGATCATAGCAAACTTGTAGTAAAAACCTGAAGCCGCCATATTCTACAATAACTCTTTCTTTACCGGGAGTATAAACTTTGTCTTCACCCGAAAAAGAAAAAAGGTGTCTTTTGTCATAAAAGATAACATCAGAATTCGGTTTCACAAAATACATTCTGTTATAAAAATTTCCTTCATGCTCAATAGGAGCACTACCGCTAAAAGCTGCATTTTTTTCTTTGGATATTTTCTTTAAAAATTCTAAAGATTCTTCATTTCTGTCGGATATTTCGTCTGCATCCATACAAAACCCGGTAGAAAACATTTCCGGAAGAAGAAATAAATCTGCACTTTCGTTGTTCAGTATTTCAGAAATTTTTTCAAAATTCTGCTTTTTATCTTTCCAAATGATATCTAAATTGATTCCGGTAATTCTCATGCGGCGATTTTTTCTTAAATGTATTAAATTTGAATCATTCAAATGAACCCTATTTTCAGTATAAAAGTAAGATTTTAAATTGATTTCGGTTTTATTTTTGATGCAGATATTTTTTAATATAAATTTGACGAGTATGAAGAAAATTGTTTTAATGATGCTGTTTTTTGCCGGAATCGCAACTAATGCTCAGGCATATACCGGAAAAGGAGATCAGAAAGTAAATGCTGGGCTTAACGCTTGGGGATACGGAACCGGTATTGCCGCAACGTATGATTATGGTCTCAACAAACTTATTTCTGTTGGAGCCGGGGGAAATATTTATTTTGATAACTATAGAGATAATAAAGACAATAGAGTTTTTGTTTTCGGGCGTGTAAATTTTCATCTTAGAGAAACGCTAGATTTGCCTCAACAATTAGATATTTATCCCGGTGTGGATTTGGGTGTTTTAGGAAGAGATTTTGGTATTGGAGCTCATGTCGGAGCAAGATACTTTTTCACAGATAGTATTGGTGTTTTTGCCGAAGTCGGTAATAACGGCAGTCTTGGGGTTTCATTTAATTTCTAAATACATAAAACATCTGACAAAGCTTCTCATTATGAGGAGCTTTTTTATTTGGCATCCTATTGATAATTCTTACCTTTGCAAATTAAAATTTAAAAATAATTAATGGAATTAGCAATCAAAATTTTTCAATTTATATTAAGTATCTCTATTCTGGTTATTCTTCATGAATTGGGGCATTTTCTGCCTGCGAAATGGTTTAAAACTAAAGTAGAGAAGTTTTACCTGTTCTTCGATCCTTGGTTTTCTGTGGTGAAAAAGAAAATTGGAGAAACAGAATACGGAATTGGTTGGCTGCCATTTGGTGGTTATGTGAAAATTGCCGGGATGGTAGACGAAAGCATGGATACCGAGCAGCTTAAAAAACCTGCACAACCTTGGGAATTTCGTGCAAAACCAGCTTGGCAAAGGTTAATTATCATGTTGGGAGGAGTTACAGTAAACTTTTTTCTTGCATGGATAATTTTTTCTTGTCTTATGGCAAACAATGGAGAAAATATTTTTGAAGCTGAAAAAATGACTACGCCTTTAAGTTATTCGGATGCAGCAAAAAAAATGGGGTTTGAAGATGGAGATAAAATCCTTAAAGTGGATGGGAAAACTCAGAAAGACTTCAAAAAATTGGCATTAGACGTTTTATTGAGCGATGAAGTTACTGTGGAAAGAAAAGGTAAAGAAGTTACTTTTCATACCAACGATGACGGTAAAGCTTTGGTATTTAATGATCCAGAGCCAAGATCTTTTCTTACTCCGAGATTACTGCCGGTAATTGATACTATTGCCTTTAAAGAAGCAAAAGACGCAGGTTTAAAAGTTGGAGATCAAATTACTGAAATCAACGGTAAAACCATTCATTTTTTTGATGAGGTAAGACCAATTGCAACTCAGTTCGCTGGAAAAACGATTGATCTTAAAGTATTGAGAGATCATAATGTTGTAGATCTTAAAGTGCCTGTATCTAAAGAGGGAGCAATAGGAATTAATGCCATGAAACAGATTGAAAAGTACAATAAACACATAGATTATGGTTTTGCAGGTGCTGTTCAGAGAGGATTTACCCTAACCATTGAAAGTTTGACTTATCAGATTAAACAATTTAAACTTTTTTTTAACAAAAAGGTACAGGGTTATAAAAAAGTGGGAGGTCCTTTAGCGATCATCAATAAAATGGAAGTAAAGAAATCCGAAAACGGAAGTCTTTCTATCGACTGGAGCTGGTTTTGGGGATTTACTGCAATGTTTTCTGTATGGTTGGCTATCTTAAATTTAATTCCTATTCCGGGATTAGACGGTGGACATGTTATTTTCACACTGTATGAAATGATTGTAGGAAAACCTGTTCCGCAAAAAGTTTTGGAAAATGCTCAAATGGTGGGAGTTATATTCCTTTTAGGATTAATGGTTCTTATCTTCGGAAGCGATATTTTCAAATGGATTTCGGGAACGTTATAATTTTTTGAAAAATATTTTAAAAATATTTGCGTGGTATAAATATCTGTCCTATATTTGCACCACTTAAAAACAAGGACATTCCTCCTTAGCTCAGTTGGTTAGAGCATCTGACTGTTAATCAGAGGGTCGCTGGTTCGAGCCCAGCAGG
>NZ_JADQBD010000064.1:0-16565 GCF_017808115.1 Chryseobacterium sp. RR2-3-20
GGATAAGACTCAATCTAAAAGGAAAGAGCCCGGTACAGTACCGAACTCTTTCCTATCAAAATATTGTTTAATTTTGTCTAAACTTTTGGGTGCAGTCTATTTCTATGCCGATTTTCTTTTGAGTTTGGATTGATTATTTAGTCGTGTTTACATTTCGAACTTTAATTTCATAAGAAGTTTTTTTTAGAAAAAAGAATTGAAATCGGTAGATTCTGTATTTCCTCATTTCAGTTTCCGATTTCCTCACTTCAAGCATCTTTATAATCTTCGAAGAAAATTACAGCTTAATTTTGAATTGAGAAGTAAAGTTAATCTCAAATGAAATTAATAAGTAAAAATAGTATAAAGATCGCAGTGGCTGCAGCACTTTTGCAATCCTGTAAAGTCACCAAAGATTACGAACGCCCCGAGCTAAATCTTCCGCAAAATTATGAAAATAAAGCTGCTGCGGATGATGCTTCGATTTCGGAAACTCCCTCTTACAAACAATTTTTTACGGATGCAGCACTGGTAAAATTGATGGATGATGTAATGGCAAATAATCCTCATCTTGGCACAGCTACAGAGCAGATTTTAGCGTCAGAAGCTATGCTGAAAAGCATCAAACTGAACTACTTGCCCGATATTAATTTGCAGGTGAATGCCGGTGTACAAAGGCTTTCTAAAAACAGTATGATGGGATCGGTGGCCGGAGATAACGTTTTTGAGGAATACAATTTTGCAGTTCCGGTCTCTTGGGACATCGATTTTTGGGGCAAACTGAAAAAACAAAGAGAAGAAGCCCTGTCCAACTATCTTAGCCTTGCCGAAAATCGCCGTGCTTTGCGGGTTCAGCTCATTGCGCAGACTGCACAGGCTTATTATAATCTCCTGAGTCTGGATGAGCAGTTGCGTATCACACAAGAAGTGGAAAAAAGTATGCAACAAACTCTGGATATGCTCAAGATACAATACAGCGTAGGTGATGTTACGTCTTTGGCAATAAAACAATCGCAGGCGCAGTTGTCAGAAACCAGAGCCTTAATTCCTGAAATAAAAGCGAGTATCAAAGCGCAGGAAAACGTTTTGCAGACGCTTGCCGGCCGCTATCCCGAGCCGGTAGAACGCACCCATTCTTTTGGCAGAATGGCTTTTGGATCGGATATTAATGCGGGCATCCCGGCAGATGTGCTCCAAAACCGTCCCGATGTAAAACAGCAGGAGTTGCTCTTGCAAGCGGCTTCTGCACGAGTGGGAATCGCCAAAACCGACTTTTATCCGAGTCTTAAAATTACCGGACAAGGTGGTCTCAATGCTGTGAAAGCCAGCCATTGGTTTTCGATTCCGGCATCATTGTTCGGAAATGCGGCGGCAGGTCTTACGCAACCGATTTTTAATAGAAGAACGATAAAATCTGCTTATGAACAGGCGGTGTATCAGCGGGAAGCTGCTGTGCATCAGTTCCGGAAATCGGTGCTGAATGCCGTAGAAGAGGTTAGCACATCATTGAGTAATATCAACCGGATCAAAGAACAACTGATTGAGGTTAATAACCGGAAAGCGGCCATGGATAAAGCGATTAAAGATGCTCAAATCCTTTATAAATACGGAGAAGCCAATTATCTGGAAGTGCTTACCGTGCAGCAAAGTTATTTTCAAACCGAATTGGCTTATACCATGGCGATTCAGAAAGAAATAAATACGTATATTGCTTTATACAAATCTTTGGGCGGTAATTAAATGAACAATCACGATACCATCTGGAAAAACTCTTTTTGGAAATTTTTTTTCCATTGGAGTGGCGTGTTGGTTTCTTTGGCATTGGCAAACTTTATCCAGTTTCTTCTTAATCCGCAAAGCAGTTGGTGGGATTTTTACAAACAAGCAAAATGGACGGAGATTGGTGCCACCATTTTGGGTGGCATTGCAATGTATGACATTTTGTTCTGGATTATCCGACTGCTTTCTGAAGGTGCCGAAAAATGGAAGCTGGTAAAAAACAATATGGTGATCCATTTTCTGATTACCACATTGGTGGTAATCGGCTGTATGTTTTTGTTGCTGTATCTGGAAAATGTGGTGTACGAATGGATTTGGCCCGAGCCTTCTGAAACAAGCCAGGAAATTGAGTTGGGAATAAAACAATATTTGGTGGTGAACATTGTGGTAGCCGCGTTTGTAAACAGTTTTTATAATTCTTATTTCTTTTTCGAAAAGTGGAAAGCCAAAGTAATCGAAAGTAATAAGCTGGAAATACACGCCCATCAGCTCAAAGAAAATGCTTTACAGTCGGAGTTGGAGATTCTCAAATTGCAGTTAGATCCGCATTTTCTCTTCAATAATTTCAGTATTTTAACGCAACTGATTGAGACCGATAAAGAAGCAGCTCAGGCGTTTTTGTCTAATCTTTCCCGTGTTTATCGCTATATTTTGACCACGGCAAAAAAGGATGTGGTTTCTCTGGATGAAGAATTAAAGTTTGTAGAAATGTATTTTCATCTCATCAAAATTCGTCACGGAGAAAGTATCCATTTAGAGATAAATGTGAAAGATGCCGACAAGGGCAAAGGCATCCCGCCGGTTACTTTGCAACTGTTGATTGAGAATGCCATTAAGCATAATATCTCGACACTTAAGCAGCCGCTCACGATTTTTATCGAAAGTGATGAAAATAGTGTCATCACGGTAAAAAATAATCTGCAACGTATCAATATCGATTATAAAAGTACCGGAATGGGACTCAAAAACATCCGGGAAAGATACCAATTGCTGCAAGGTAAAATGCCTGAAGTTATAACCAAATCTGACCAGTTTGAAGTTAAATTACCTTTATTAATGCTGTGAAAAATGCTATGAAATACCTTATTGTAGAAGACGAATTGCATAACGCCGAATTGCTGAAAAGTAGTGTCGAAAAGTACGATGATACGGCAGAACTGCTTGCTGTTTTACCAAGTATCGAAGAAAGCGTGGATTGGCTGAGCAACCATTCTGCACCGGATGTTATCTTTATGGATGTCCGGTTGGCAGACGGTTTGTCGTTTGAGATTTTTAAGCAAACCAAAGTCCAGTCACCGGTGATTTTTACGACAGCTTATGACGAGTATGCCTTGCAGGCTTTTAAGGTGTACGGTTCTGCATATCTTCTAAAACCGATTGTTAAAGAAGAGCTGGAAGAAGCAATAGAGAAAGTAACGCGCATAAAACCGCAATTTTCCGAAGACGATTTGGGCACATTGGTGGAGATGTTCCGCACGCATCAAAAAAAATACAAAAGCCGGTTTTTACTACACTTTCGGGAGACTTACAAAATGGTAAAGGTAGAGGATATTGATTATGCTTATCTTGAGCATAAGAATGTCTATTTCCGATTGTTAGATGGCTCATCAGTTGCCGTGCCGTATAATTTGGAAGAGCTGGAAGAACAGCTGGATCCGCAGTTTTTTTTCCGTGTCAATCGGCAGTATATTCTGAGCATCAACAGTATCGATAGCATTCATAAATATTTTAATGAGAAATCAAAAATTATCCTGAAACGTGACCGCGAAGCAGAAGTAATCGTCAGCCGAATCAAAATGCCGCAATTCAAGTTGTGGTTAGATCGGTAATCAATCAATTAAAATCAGAAAAAAAATGGAATTTTTTAGAACAGAACGCTTAATCATTCGCCGATTCGAAAAAGAAGATGCACCCGATTTGTTTGATTATTTTGAAGAGCCGAGAGTCAATTGTTTTATGGACGAAAAGTTATCGGACCTCGGCGAAGCACTTGCCGAAACCGAAAAAAAGAGTTGGGATTCGTCACAATATGCAGTTTGTTTAAAAGAAAACGGAAGTCTCATCGGAAACTTGTTTGCATACCCCGAACGGGATAGCGATACTTATGGCGTAGGGTGGAATTTCAATTCCAAATTCGGAGGTCAGGGTTTTGCCAGCGAGGCTGCCAAAGGCTTATTCGATTATTTGTTTGAGGAAAAAAATACCCGCAGAATCTATTGTTACGTAGAAGAGGATAATTTGCCTTCCCAAAAATTATGCAAACGTCTCGGCATGCGTCAGGAAGGGCTGTTTCTGGATTATGTTTCGTTCGTGAAAAATGTTGATGGCAGTTTGCGGTACGAAAATACCATGCAATTTGCAATTTTGAAACGGGAATGGGAAAGGAAATAGTTTTCAATAAAGAGACTCAGATAAAAATCTAAGCCTCTTATTTTATTAAGTTTTATTGAATTTAAACCTGAATAACTCCTAAGTTAAATTTCTCAGTAATTGGAGAATGATCGGCTGCTTCTATTCCCATAGAAATCCATTTTCTGGTGTCGATAGGATTAATGATGGCATCTGTCCACAGTCTTGCAGCAGCATAAGTAGATTCTGTCTGTTTCTGGTATTTTTTTGAAATTGTATCTAGAATTTCTTTATGTTCTTCCGCGGAAATCTCTTTTCCTTGCTTCTTTAAAGTAGATTCTTGTATTTGTGCTAAAACTTTAGCAGCCTGTGCACCGCCCATTACCGCAAGATCTGCCCATGGCCAAGCTACAATTAATCTTGGATCGTAGGCTTTACCGCACATTGCGTAATTACCTGCTCCGTAAGAATTACCTGTAATAATAGTAAATTTTGGAACGACAGAATTAGAAACTGCATTTACCATTTTGGCTCCGTCCTTAATAATTCCGCCATGTTCGGATTTTGAACCCACCATAAAACCGGTAACATCCTGCAAAAATACCAAAGGTATTTTTCTCTGGTTACAATTGGCGATAAATCGGGTTGCTTTATCTGCAGAATCGGAATATATTACACCACCGAACTGCATTTCTCCTTTTCCGCTTTTTACCAGTTTTCTTTGGTTGGCAACAATTCCTACAGACCATCCATCAATTCTTGCTGTTGCACAAATAATGCTTTTTCCGTAGTCTGGTTTATATTCTTCAAATTCAGAATTGTCTACAAGACATTTAATAATATCCGTAGTATCATATTGTTCTGCACGGGATACCGGCATGATTCCAAAAATATTTTCAGGTTTTTCTTTTGGCGGAAAACTTTCAATTCTGTCGAAGCCTGCTTTCTCGTAAGTTCCAACAGATTTCATGATGTTTTTTATACGATCTAGAGCGTCTTTATCGTCTTTAGCTTTATAGTCTGTTACTCCTGAAATAGAGCAGTGGGTAGTGGCTCCTCCTAAGGTTTCATTATCAATAGATTCTCCTATTGCAGCTTTTACGAGATAACTTCCGGCTAGAAAAATAGAACCGGTTTTATCTACAATCATGGCTTCGTCGCTCATAATTGGGAGATATGCTCCACCCGCAACACAGCTTCCCATTACTGCAGAAATCTGAATAATTCCTGCGGCACTCATTTTTGCATTGTTTCTGAAAATTCTGCCGAACATTTCTTTATCAGGAAAAATTTCGTCCTGCATAGGAAGATAAACACCTGCAGAATCTACCAAATAGATAATTGGGAGTCTGTTTTCCATCGCAATTTCCTGTGCTCTCAGGTTTTTTTTGCCGGTTATAGGAAACCAGGCTCCAGCTTTTACAGAAGCATCATTGGCAACAACAATACATTGTCTTCCGGAAACATATCCCATCACCACCACCACACCACCACTTGGGCAGCCTCCATGTTCTTCGTACATTTCGTATCCGGCAAAAGCTCCGATTTCTATAGAATCTGAATTTTTATCAAGAAGATAATCTATTCTTTCTCTTGCCGTCATTTTTCCTTCATCACGAAGTTTCTGAAGTCTTTTTTCGCCACCTCCTTTTTTAATTTCGTTAAAGAGACGGTTAATTTCAGAAAGTTTTAATTTATTCTGATCTTCCCTTTTATTAAATTCAATATCCATGAAATCTATTTTTTAAACTGCCTAAAGATACTATTTTTGGCAAAATAACAATAAAATGATAAGGAGTATATTTAAGTTTTTGGTTTTCAGAATTTTATGAAAAGTTTAACAAACTTAAGTTTTGTTATGTTCGTAATATTTTATAATTTTACCCAAGAGTATCAGAGTAAATACTTTGGTGAAATACTCTAAGTTCCTAGTTTATTTTTTTAATAGTTTATTATTTGAAGGCCCTGAAAGTTTCATAGACTTTCAGGGTTTTTGTTATAAAAACGATTTTTATTTAAAAATATTTCAGCATTAATTAATTCTTTCTCAATATGAAAACAGATTAGTAGATTTGCACTTGGGATATTTAGGAAGACATTATGCAGAAATTAGCACTTTTCAGATTACATTTTATTGTTTTTTTGTGGGGTTTTACCGCAATTTTAGGTAAACTGATTACCGCTAATGCACCCATTCTTGTATTTTACCGTATGCTTTTTGCGTCTATTTTCCTGTATGTTTTTCTTAGGTTTTTTAAGAAAGAAAGTATTAAGGTTTCAAAAAAGCTTTTTTTTCAGTTGGCAGGAGTGGGCTTTTTTATGGCACTGCACTGGTACTGCTTTTTTTATTCTATAAAAGTTTCTAATGTTTCTATTGCATTAAGCTGTCTTTCTCTTTCTACACTTTTTGCGTCGGTTCTGGAACCTTTGGTGTATAAAAGAAAAATAGATATTTCTGAAGTTATAATGGGTGTCGTTATTGTTTCTTGCATTCTCTTAATTTTTAAAACTGAATTTCAATATAAAGAAGGAATATTTTTCGGAATATTATGTGCTGTTTTTGGGACAATTTTTTCGGTATGTAACGGAAAACTTTTTGGTAAAACCAGCTCTGGGAATATTATTTTTTATGAAATATTTACCGGTTGGTTCATATTAATGCTTTTTTATGTTGCTACAGGACAAATTGTTGAAATGAACGAAATAAACTATAGAGATTTGGCGTTAATAGGCTTATTGGCAAGTGTATTTACCGCTTATCCCATGTTTGAATCTATTAAGCTAATGAAATATATTTCGCCATTTACATTAATTTTAACAGTAAATTTGGAGCCGGTTTACGGAATTATATTAGCTTTTTTTATCTTTGAAGAATCAGAAAATATGAGTCCGGTATTTTATATTGCCTCTTTGGTCATGATTTTAGCAATATTAGCTAATGCTGTAATAAAAAACAGGAAACAGAAAAAACTTAATAAGCATCAATCTATATGATGAAAAAATACTTTTTATTATTGCTAACAACGGTTTTTGCGACCTACCAGTCACAGATTATCAGAAAATATTCCAACGAATTTTTAAATATCGGAGCTGGAGCAAGAGGAATAGGAATGGGGGGTGCAGTCATTACCAATCAAGATGATGTATATTCTCCGATGTGGAATCCTGCGGGGTTAATGTCTATTCAGAAAGATTGGCAGGGAGCTGCAATGCACGCAGAGTATTTTGAATCTATTGCCAAATACGACTATCTTGCATATGCTAAAGTTTTAGAAACAGGTGTTTTCGGAGTTTCTGTGGTGAGATTGGGTGTAGATAATATCCTCAATACCACCCAACTTATAGATACAGAAGGAAATATTGATTATGATAAAATAACAAGATTTTCTCAGTCGGACTATGCCGGGATTATTTCTTATGCCTTTAATCCGGGAGGTAATCCTAACTTAGATGTCGGGATTAATGCAAAAATTGTGTACAGAAATGTAGGGAAATTTGCCAATGGATATGGTTTTGGTTTTGATATCGGAGCCATCTATAAATTAGATAACGGCTGGAAAATAGGAGGTATGCTTCGCGATGCAACAACTACAGTCAACTTTTGGAACATCAACCAAAAAGAACTTTCTACGGTGGTAAATGGTGAAGAGTTTAACCCCGCTCCGAAAGATAAAATGGAACTTACAATGCCGAAACTTAACGCCGGAGCCAGTAAATTGTTTGAAATTAACAGCAGCCTTTATGTTTTACCTGAAGCCGGCATTAATGTCGATTTTGCGAAAACAGCGGCACTGCTTTCTACAGATTTTGCAAGCATAACACCTTATGCAGGAGCAGAACTGGGATATCAGAAAATGATTTTTGTGAGATTGGGAGTTAACAGATTTCAGTCGATAACCGATATAGAAGATCTTAAAAGAAAAGTTTCTTTTCAGCCAAGTGCGGGTATCGGTATTAGATACAGAGGTCTTACTTTAGATTATGCCATCAGTAATTCAGGAATTGGAGGATCAAATTTTTATTCCAATTTCTTCTCTCTTAAACTGGATATGGGTGAATTTAGAAACGATTAATGAATTTTTATTTTGAGTATGAAAAAATTATATATATCCTTACTAATCTCTGTTTCTGCAATCTCTTTTGCTCAGAAAGTGTCAGATTATCAATATATTTCAGTTCCGGAAAATTTTAAGAGCTTTAAAAAACAAAATTACGGTTTAAGTAAAGTTATATCTCAAAATCTGAAATTTAAAAAATATATTATCCTTTCTGAAAATCGTGGAGAATGGCCTTCAGAAGCCAATTCTAATTCATGTAATGTTTTGGATGTAGATGTGCTGAACGACAGTGGTTTTCTACGAAATAAAGTTGTGGTAGAATTTAAAGATTGCAACAGTAAAGTTATTGCTTCACAAAAAGGGAGTTCTTCTATAAAAGAATTTGAAGAAGGATTTCAGGATGCTTTAAAGCAGGCTTTGCTTACAATTCCGGCAGCCAATCCTAAAGAAATCGTGAACCAAAACCCTGCAAAAGAGGAAAGTAAGCAAGTGTATCTAAAAGAGGCAACTATTCAGAAGCCTGAAAATATCAAAGGAAATTCAGGGAAATATGGTAATGGGAAAATAGTTTTGCAGAAAATACAGCTTGATGATCATCAGTTTATTTTGGTGGAAAATAACAGTTCTGTACCTTTTGCTACTTTTAAATCTACAACAAAAAAAGATAATTTTAAAGTAAAATTAAAGTCTGGCGAAAATACCTTCGGATACTTTGAAAATGGAACTATCGTAATTGAAATTCCAAAAGAAAATGAAGAGTATTCTAAAGAAGTTTTTTCTGAAATAAAATAGCATAAAATTGCTATAAAAACCTTTATTATTGAATTTTTATTGAAAAACAGTGAAATTTTGGCATTGAAGTTTCGTTATTTAAACATAACCAATCATAAATATAAATGAGAAAGTCTGTTTTTAAAGTTTTAAATAAAATCAATAAGATGGTTTTACCGAAACTTAGCGATAAAGATCCCTCCAAGTTAACAAAATTGCAGAAAGGTATTTTAGCATACCGTTATTTTGTACTGGTTAATTCGATGGAGTAATTTTTTATGAACCGCTTATCCTGAAATCTTGTAACGCAAAATCCGTATCTTTGCAGAATGATACGTATTACAAAAATTTTTACATTCGAAACCGCTCATGTTCTATACAATTACGATGGTAAGTGTAAAAATATGCACGGACATTCCTATAAACTTTTCGTTACCGTAAAAGGAAAACCTATTAACGATATAAACCATCCCAAAAACGGAATGGTTGTAGATTTTGGAGATATAAAAACAATTGTAAAGTCTGAAATTGTAGATGTTTGGGATCATGCAGTTTTAATTAATGGTCTTTCTCCTCATAAAGAATTGGGCGAAAGCCTAGAAGACCAAGGGCATAAAGTTATTTACTGTACCTTTCAGCCAACTTGCGAAAATATGTTATACGCTATTGCGGCAAAAATAAAGTCTAAACTTCCGGAAGGTATCTCACTTGCTTATCTTAAGTTGCACGAAACCGAAAATTCTTATGGAGAATGGTTTGCAGAGGATAATTAATTTTGTTTATAGATAAAAAAGTTAATAGTGCTTAAAACTACCATTCATTTGGATCCGGGAAAGAAGGTTTATTTTGCTTCAGATCAGCATTTTGGATCTCCCAATCCTAAACAAAGTAAAATTCGCGAAGAAAAATTTATCCGTTGGATGAACGAAATTAAGAAAGATGCTCAGGTCATTTTTCTGATGGGAGATTTATTCGATTTTTGGCACGAATGGAACTATGTAGTTCCTAAAGGCTACGTTCGGGTTTTAGGGAAAATAGCAGAACTTAAAGACAGCGGAATTCAGATTTATTTCTTTGTAGGAAATCACGATTTGTGGATGAAAGATTATCTTGAAGAAGAAATTGGCTGCACCGTATTTTACCAAAAGCAATATTTTGAAATCGGAGGTAAACAGTTTTTACTCGCTCACGGAGATGGTTTAGGTCCCGGAGATAAAGGCTATAAAAGAATGAAAAAACTTTTTACCAATCCTGTTGCACAATGGTTTTTCAAGTGGCTTCATCCCGATATTGCCATGAAACTAGCGTTGTATATGTCTCAAAAAAATAAGATGATTTCTGGCGATGAAGACAAAGAATTTTTAGGAGAAGACAAAGAATTTCTCATTATCTATTCTAAAAAGAAGCTGGAAAAAGAAAATATAGATTATTTTGTCTATGGACACCGTCATTTACCATTGGTTTTAGATTTGAATAACCATTCTAAATACATCAATTTAGGAGATTGGATTTCCTATTTCACTTATGGAGTTTTTGAAAAAGATTTCGAATTAAAAACTTTTGAAGCTGAACATAAAATATCCTCATAAAAAACGGATGGTTTTTATTCTTAATAAATTCATATTCAAAGAATTATAAAATTTAAAATCGTTGAAAAATATATTCGCCATCGACACCGAAGCAGAGTTTCTTGAAGTTTGCTTAGATGTTTTTAAATTTCAATACGAAAATATTGAAGTCTACAGAAAATTTGTAGATTATCTTAATATTCGTCCTGAAAATGTAACATCTTTAGCAGAAATACCGTTTCTCCCAATAGAAATGTTTAAAAATCATACCGTTTTAGATAAAAATAAAACTACAGATTTTTACTTTCAAAGTTCGGGAACAACGCAGATGAATCTTTCTAAACATTTTATTGCAGATGAAAAACTTTATCAGGAAAGTATTAAAAAAAGCTTTGAGAAATTTATAGGAAAACCTGAAGATTTTATTTTTCTAGGTTTGTTACCTAATTATCTCGAAAGACAGAATTCTTCACTGGTGTATATGGTAGATTATTTAATAAAAAAATCTGGAAAGCCTGAAAATGGTTATTTTCTTTACAACCATACCGATTTGTTTGATCTTTTATCCAGTGTTAAAGATAAGAAAGTCATTCTTTTCGGGGTTTCTTTTGCACTTCTCGATTTCTTGGATACTTTAGAGTCGCAGCAACTTTCTCTTGCAGAATCTCAAAATCTTACGGTGATAGAAACGGGCGGAATGAAAGGAAGGAAAGAGGAAATGACCAAAGATGAATTGCTGAAAATACTTCAAAAAGGTTTTAAAACTTCAAAAATTTATTCTGAATATTCTATGACAGAATTGCTTTCGCAGGCATATTCTTTAGGAAATAATGAATATGAAGCTCCCAATTGGATGAGAATTTTAATTAGAAATACAGAAGATCCTTTCAGTTACGAAAAAGACGGCAGAACAGGTGCTATTAATATTATAGATTTGGCAAATATTCATTCTTGTTCTTTTATTGCTACTCAGGATTTAGGGAAAATCAATCAAAATAAATTTCAGGTTTTAGGCAGGATAGATCATTCGGATATTCGTGGTTGCAGCCTTTTGGTGAGTTAGTTATAATTTATCTCTGGAGAATTTAGAAATATTTTCATTTAATCTGAAAAATGTTAAAAATTGAAGAACTTGTACATGCATATATTCATTCTCAATGCGATTTTGAGAAAGAAATTGTGCTTACAAATCATTTTCAGGCAGATTGGGAGGCAGATATTTTGGTCATCAATTCCGAAGGTTTCAGTCACGAAATAGAAATTAAACTTTCTAAAAGTGATTTTAAAAACGATTTTAAAAAGTCATACCTCAATACTTCAACCGGAGAAAAATTTCTGAAACACGATAAAATAGGTTGCGGAGATTACATTTGTAATACTTTCAGTTTCTTGCTTCCAATGGGAATGATAGATCATCAGCAAATTCCTGAACATTGTGGAATTATTGAATTCTATCACAACGTAGATTCTTGGGAAACGGAATTTTATATCATCAGAAAGCCTAAAAAAGTTCATGAAGATTCTTATTGGAAACTAGCCGATAAAGATTTGTTTATCCGTAAAATGGCTCTCAATCTTCTCTATCGCAAAATGGAAATTAAAGGAAAACATGAAGAACTTATTTTTAAAAATCCGTTCGACATTAAAAAGAAAAAATAAATCCCGCTTTGTATAAAGAAAGCGGGATTTTTTATAAATAATGAAAATTAATAATTGCTATATTTTTTCTGGCTTCTCAATCATTAAATTATAAGTGAAAGCTGCGGCTATACCACCCAAAACCGGCGCTGCAATAAACAGCCAAAGCTGAGAAAGTGCCTCTCCTCCTGCAAATATTGCCGGTCCTATACTTCTTGCAGGGTTTACGGAAACTCCTGTTATTTTTATACCAACAATGTGAATGAGTACCAAAGAAAAGCCTATTGCTAAACCTGCGAATCCGCCGTTGATGTTTTTGGTAGATGTAGATCCCAAAATAACCATAAGGAAAATAAAGGTGAACACAAATTCGGCTACAAAAGCTGCGGTAGTATTATATGCGTCCAAATATCCTGTTCCCCAACCATTGGATCCAAGTGCCCAAGGTTTCATTTCTGCGCTGGGATGATTGGTGAAAATCACATACAGAATTCCGGCTCCGATAATAGCTCCGAGAATTTGTGCAATCACGTAACGAACAGCTTCGTCCATCTTCATTCTTCCTGCGGCAACCATTGCGATAGAAATAGCAGGATTAATGTGACATCCGGAAATATGCCCTATTGCGTACGCCATTGCAACAACACTCAGTCCGAATGCGAAAGAAATTCCTAATAGTCCAACTCCGGTTGTGCCATCTGCTCCGGCAATTACTGCGCTTCCGCACCCCATAAGAACAAGTACCATTGTGCCGAACATTTCGGCAATAAATTTTGAAGTTTTTGAAATCATTTTGATGTTTTTTTATTAGTTGCTAATGTGCAAAAATTAAATACTCAATGATAAACCTTTTTATATGGGAAAAATATATTTTATTTGATGTTGTTTTGTCTTTTTGTTGTGAGTGGTGTTGATTTTATGAGGTATTTATAATATCATTTTGATTTTTAGAAAAATTTTAAAACAATAAATGATTATGAGTAAAGAGAAATATTGTTTGGATTTTAAATAATTCACTTTTCAATAAGTATTTAAGCGTTCCGGTTTTTAAGTAAAATCCCTATATTTGAAAACTTTACAGAAAAAAAGAAGTTCAAGATAAAAATATTTTAATGAAGAAGCTGCTGTACTTGTTTTTGTTATTATTTCATCAGTTTTTTTATGCACAGTCGGCAAAGAAAAATATTCCTTGCTATGACTTAAATACGGTTCTGAAAGTTCAGCCAACCACACTTTATCTCCCACATTTGGAAGCTTCGAGGAGTTTTAAAGTAAAATTACTGGAGAATGCTTCTCATGTTCAGAAATACATCAATAAAGGTAAATTTCATACCGTAGAAAAGAAGGGCAAAGGGTATTGTGTTCAGAAGTTAGATTACAGCAGAGCTTATCTTGTTTCCAAAGCTAAAACAACCTTAGAAAATATAGGAGCAAAATTCAGTAAAGAAACAAAAGGTCAGTTATTTACGGTTTCTTCTCTTACAAGAACGCTTGAAGACCAATGCAGACTTAGGAGAGTAAACAGT
The DNA here is from genome assembly GCF_017808115.1 of Chryseobacterium sp. RR2-3-20. Classification (NCBI taxonomy): domain Bacteria; kingdom Pseudomonadati; phylum Bacteroidota; class Flavobacteriia; order Flavobacteriales; family Weeksellaceae; genus Chryseobacterium; species Chryseobacterium sp. RR2-3-20. The sequence goes on from NZ_JADQBD010000064.1 coordinate 13,669, forward strand.
AATGCATCTTTAGGAATCAGCTCTCACAATTATGGAAATTCTTTCGATATTTCTTATGTGAGATTCAATAATGTTCTTAAAAATAATCCAAAACTTGAAGCCTCTCTGGAAAAAGTTTTAAAGCATTATGCAGATTTAGGTCGTATTTATTACATCAAAGAAAGACAGCAAAGTTGCTTTCATGTTACGGTAAGAAATTACTGATATACAATTCTTTTATTTTCCTTACTTTTGCACCCGAAAAACATTCGCAGTCAATATTCATCAATAATTATATATAAAGATGCTTTCGGTTCAGGGTTTAGGATTACATCATTCGGGGAATTATTTGTTTCAAAATGTCAATTTTACCATCAAAAAAGATGATAAAGTAGGCTTGGTCGGTAAAAATGGAGCCGGAAAATCTACATTATTGAAAATGCTTTCAGGAGAAATTTCTTTCTACGAAGGAAACGTGGTTCCCGAAGGAAATGTTACCATTGGTTTTTTGAAGCAGGATCTTGATTTTGTGAAAGGGAGAACTGTCTGGAACGAAACAATGCAGGCTTTTGAGCAGATTAATGCCTGGAAAGAAGAACTGGAAGAGGTTAATCACCAAATGACTGTAAGAACCGACTACGAAAGCGACTCTTATTCGGATTTAATTAACAGAATGACCGAATTGAATGATCTTCTTCTGAATCATGATGCCTATAATCTGGAAGGCGATATGGAAAAAGTTCTTTTCGGTCTGGGCTTTAAAGCAGATGATTTTCAGAAAATTACCGACGAGTTTTCAGGAGGTTGGAGAATGAGAATTGAACTCGCAAAACTCCTTCTTCAAAAGAACGATATTATGCTTCTCGATGAGCCTACCAACCACTTGGATATGGAATCTATTATCTGGCTCGAGAACTTCTTAAAAGATTATCCGGGAGCGATTGTTTTGGTGAGTCACGATAAACAGTTTATGACTGCTGTATGTAACCGAACTTTCGATATCAACAATAAAAAAGTAGACGATTATAAAGCCAATTATTCCAAATATCTGGTGATGCGTGAAGACCGCAGAGAAAAACTGATTCAGGCTAAGAAGAATCAGGATGCGGAAATCAAGCAGATGGAAGACAATATCAATAAATTCCGTGCAAGTGCTACCAAAGCATCTTTTGCACAGTCTTTAATAAAGAAGTTAGATAAAATCGAGCGTATAGAGGTTGATAATGAAGATGTTTCTAAATTTAATATTCGTTTTGTGCAATCTCAAGTTCCGGGAAAAATCATTTTTGAAGCCGAAAACTTAGGGAAAGCGTATGGCGAAAAACAGATATTTGATGATGTAGATTTCATCGTACAAAGAGGAGATAGAATTGCTCTTTTGGGACAGAACGGACAGGGAAAAACGACTTTGGCTAAAATTTTGGCGGGTGATATTAAAGATTATTCCGGAAGCTGGAATTTAGGACATAATGTGAACATTGGATACTTTGCCCAAAATCAGGAAGAAGTTTTAACGCCGAATAAAACCGTTCAGGAAGAAGCAGAAGATGCTGCAACCGAAGAAACCAGACCAAGAGTAAGAGATTTGCTGGGTTCTTTCCTTTTTCAGGGTGAAGCTGTGAATAAAAAAACTAAAGTGCTTTCCGGAGGAGAAAGAAACCGTCTTGCACTTTGTAAACTGTTGTTGCGTCCGTTCAATACGCTTATTATGGACGAACCTACCAACCACTTAGATATTCAGTCGAAAGAAATTATTAAACTCGCTTTACAGAAGTTTGAAGGTACTTTAATTGTAATTTCTCACGACAGAGAATTTTTACAAGGACTTTGCGATAAAATCTATGAATTCCGTGACGGTAAAATGAAAGAATTCTTAGGTGACATCAACGAATATTTAGAATTCAGACAAAAAGAATCCATCCGTGAAATTTCTGCAGAAAAAGCAAAACTGCACAGCGATGATGCAAAAAAGGCTGAAACTAAAAAAGTGGAAGAAAAAACTGCCACCAATAATACGCAGTCGTCCACCATTATTACTAAAGAGCAGAAAAATATTCAGAACAAACTGAAAAAAGTAGAAGAGCAGATTACTGAACTCGAAACGAAGATAGAAAATTTTGAAACTTCATTTACCAAAGAAAATCCTTCTGAGGAAACGTTGGAACAATACAACAAAACCAAAGAAGAGCTCGATCTTGCCCTTCAGGAATGGGAATATTTGGGAACTCAGCTTAATTAATTTTCAGAAAAATATAAAAAGATGAACTTGTTTGAGTTCATCTTTTTTGTTGAAAAAAATATTAATGCTTAAATTATAAAGTCTATTACTTAATTTTAAATCATAATCTTATTATCTTCCGTTTATTTTTTATAATTTTGTCTCATGATTTGTAAGAAAAGCAGAGCTATAAAGAGTTTTATCTCCAAACTGATGTTTGGGATTTACTTCTTTGCGTTATTTTCTCAGACATTTCATGACCACGATTTTTCTGATACATTGAAAACTTTCAATCTTAAAAAATCAGAAAATACCATTACGAAATCCGATGCTAAAGAATCTAAAGGCGATTGTTTAGCCTGTCATTTTATTTCTACGGGAAATACGCTTCTTCCTGAAGAATTTGTTTTTCAGGCAATTCAGCATTCAGAAGAAACGCATCAGATTTTTACTTTACAGGAAAAAATTTGGGCACAATCCAAATATTCTTTTCAGCTTCGCGGTCCACCCGCCATTTCTTAAATTTTAATTCTTTTTTTTTGGTATTGAACGAAGTCTGATTTCAGATTGTTTCTGCTGTTAATCTATTTTATCATTAAAATATTTGATTATCCGTTTTTAATCATAACCCTGTAATGTTAGCAATAATAAGCCTTTCAAAGAGGCTATCTCCAAAATATCTTCGATTTAGCTTGTAGAT
>NZ_JADQBD010000065.1:0-15802 GCF_017808115.1 Chryseobacterium sp. RR2-3-20
TAATTTTGAATCCATAAGAAGGTTTTTTTGTTGTACAACCTCAAAGATACTTTGAGTTACTTTAATTCCTTCTTATTTTTTTATTTAGGACGCTATTGAATTTTTTTTATGTTAACGAAATTTATCCTGAAACAAATACGAAAAGGTATATTATTTGATATATACATTCAAATCTAAGAAGATGTAGATTTTTTTTAGATTGGCAAAAAATTAAATAATATCTTCAATATGAGAAAAGAAGTAGCAGTTTTACTAGCAGGAGGAGTTGGACTTTTGACAGTTTTGAGTTTCCTAAGTGTAAAAAAATTATTATCCAAGAAAAACAAAAAGTATAATGATTACTACTCTGATTATCACAGGCATTTTGATGAAAATAATTCTGACGATGATCATGGGATTGAGTTTTTTGCCCTCAAATAATACATTACTAAAATAATAGTAGAATATAATTTTTTTTTAAATCCGGAAACATTTTTGTTCCGGATTTTTTTGTGGAAAACTTCTGTGTTAAAACTAATTGTTTTTGAAAGTACTGAAACTATTTTTACAATCTTGAATATGCAGAACAATAATATCATAAAAGGACAGGGTGCACAGCGAAATGTAATTAATCGTTTCGATAGGTTTACCTTTGAGCCTGAAGATGATGACTTCGAAACCATAAAAACCACTTTTACAGAAATTTTTCCAAAGACTATAGTTAATAAGGTAAAAAGTGAAGATTTACCGATGGAATATTCGATGAATCCTTACCAAGGTTGCGAACATGGTTGCTCTTACTGTTTTGCAAGACCTACCCATGAATATTGGGGTTACAGTGCAGGAATTGATTTCGAAAGAAAAATTATGGTCAAAAAAAATGCACCAAAACTTTTAGAAAAACTTTTCAGAAAAAAAGGACATTCACCTGCACCGATTCTGCTTTCTGGAAATACAGACTGCTATCAACCCGCAGAACGACAGTTTGAAATTACAAGAAAACTTTTACAGGTTTGTTTAGATTACAGACATCCTGTTAATGTGCTTACAAAAAATGCTTTAGTTCTTCGTGATTTGGATATTTTGAAGCCTATGGCAGAGCAAAATTTGGTTTCCGTTTCTTTAAGCATTCCGACAATCAACGAAGAATTACGTCGAAAGATGGAGCCTAGAACGAGTTCTGCAAAAAATAAGCTGAAAGCAGTAGAAATTTTATCTGAAAACGGAATCCCCGCTCATGTAATGGTAGCTCCCATCATTCCTGGACTTAACAGCGATGAGCCATTAACTATTTTAAAGGCTATTTCTGATGCTGGTGCAAACAGTTTTGGTTATACTTTGGTGCGTTTAAATGATACCGTAGAACCTGTTTTTATAAAATGGATTGAAACGGCTTTTCCTGATAAAGCACAACGGGTTTTGAACCTAATTCGTTCTATGCGTGGCGGAAAATTAGGAGATAAAAGATTGTTTGACCGGCATATTGGAGAAGGAAATATTGCGGAGATGATCCATAATACTTTTAAAATCGGAAAAAAGAAATATTTTGAAGGTAAAGAATTTCCTAAGCATTCAACAGAAGGTTTTACTGGAGCAAAAGAACAGCAGTTAAGGTTGTTTTAAGGAAAATCTTATCACTAGAAATTTACTTTTTCTAACAGATTATTCATAATAATTCCCTCAAATAACGGCGAAGTTTTCTGAGAGAATTATTAAATTAGTTAAACTTCTTAAAGATAAGCGTAGCATTATGCCCTCCAAATCCGAAAGCGTTACTCAAAGCATAATTAATATTCTTTTCTTTAGCTTCACCAAATACAATATTAATATCTCTCGGAATATTTTCGTCAATAGAATGCAGGTTTATTGTTGGAGGAATAATTCCGTTTTCAATTGCTTTAATAGAGATAATTGCTTCTACCGCACCAGCTGCTCCCAATAAATGACCGGTCATAGATTTTGTTGCACTAATATCTAGGGTTTTACTCCCTTTGAATAGTTTGTTAATTCCATTCAGTTCTACCAAATCTCCCAAAGGAGTAGAAGTGGCGTGAGGATTAATGTAATCAATATTTTCTGTATTGATTCCTGCTTCATTCATTGCCAATTGCATTGCTTTAATGGCGCCATTTCCGTCCGGATGAGGAGCGGTCATGTGGTAAGCGTCGGCTGTCATTGCTGCACCTGCTAATTCTGCATATATTTTTGCACCTCTGGCTTTTGCATGTTCATATTCTTCCAAAATTAAAGCTCCAGCTCCTTCTCCCATTACAAATCCATCTCTGTCTTTATCGTAAGGTCTGCTTGCGGTAGCAAAATCATCATTTCTGGAAGACATTGCTTTCATTACAGAAAAACCTCCAACAGATGCAGGAGTAATGGCAGCTTCCGAACCTCCGCTTACAAAAACTTTTGCTTTTCCAAGACGGATGTAATTAAATGCATCCATTAAAGCTGTATTTCCGGTAGCACAAGCAGAATTGGTAGCATAATTAATTCCCTGAAGTCCAAATTTCATAGAAATCATTCCTGCGGCCATGTTAGAAATAAATTTCGGTACAAAAAAAGGATTGAAACGTGGGTTTTCGTCTCCTTTGGCAAATTCCATAACTTCATTTTCGAATGTCCACATTCCGCCCTGTCCGGTTCCCCAAATCACTCCTATGTCGAAGGGATTCATGCGTTCAATTTCCAATCCGGAATCTTGTAAAGCTTCGGAAGCGGCATACAGTGCATATTGTGTGAAAAGGTCGCTTCTTTTAATTTCGGTATGGTTCAGATGAAGTTTCGGATCGAAATTTTTAACCTCACAGGCAAATTTTACTTTAAACTTTTCGGTATCGAAATGAGTAATCGCATTAGCACCGCTTACTCCGTTTATACAGTTCTTCCAGAATTCTTCTAAGCTGTTTCCCAAAGGGGTAACCGCACCAAGACCTGTAATGACAACTCTTTTCATTTAATTATTAATTTTGAATAAATTGGAAGTTCCTCTTGCAATAAGTCTCGTTTTGTCTGAGTTCCATATTTCGCATTCGGCATTCACAAACTGTTTTCCTCTTTTAATTATTTTTGTTTCGGCAATGATAATTTCGTTTTCTTTCGCAGTTGAAAAATAATCTATGCTGTTATTTACGGTTACAATAAAATTATTTTCGTTGAGGGAAAACATGGTTGCCCCAATGATATCATCAAAAATTGCTGCGGTTACTCCACCATGAAGATTGCCCATGGGATTGAGCCATTCTTGTCTTACAGTATACTGAAATTCCAGATGACCTTCTTCTGCCGAAATTACTGTTGGATTGAGCCATCTCATAAAAGGTGAAGGAGAGCCTGAAAACTCTTTCCCGATAAATGTTTTTAGTATTTCTAATTTATCCATAGTTATGTTATGAATTTAATTTAATTTCTTTTTCAATAATATACGATATTCTGTCTAAAGCGAGATATAGAAAGTTTTTATCATCCATAGTTTTTGCCAAAAGAATTCCGCCTTCTATAATCATAATAATCTGAGATGCATATTCTTCCGCGTTAATTTCTGGTTTGAATTCATTAAATTTCTGTCCTTCTCTAATAACTTCCGATATCATTTCAATCCATTCCGTAAACGAAATCTGAACTAGATTTTTAAGTTCCGGAAAAGTATCATCGCATTCTACGGCAGCATTTAGCAACGGGCAACCTCCATTCTGAAAAACCTGTCTCCAGTTTTCTCTATAAAAAGATAAAAAAACGAGAAGTTTTTCGGTTACTGTTAAGAATTCTTTCTTTAAAGATTCTGCTAACCTTTTTTTTAATGATAGTGCATTATAATGATAAACATCTAAAGCAACCTGTTCTTTGTTTTCAAAATTTCCGTAAATGCTTCCTTTGCTTAAGCCTGTCGCAGCGATAATATCAGAAAGAGATGTAGAAGCATACCCTTGTGTGTTGAATAAGGTAGCTGTTTTCTCTATGATATACTGTTTCGTTTTTTCGGCTTTAGACATCTCGAAGATTATAGAACAAATATACAAAAATATACCAATCGGTATATTTTATTAGAAAAATAAATCTGAACTCATACAAATCCAGATTTAATTGTTTGATAAGATATTGAATTTTAAATTATTAAACCAGTTCGGCGTTTAATGTAATCTCAAAATTAAAAGCTGCACTTACAGGGCACCCTTCTTCAGCAATTTTGGCATATTTCTGAAAGTCTTCCTGAGAAATTCCAGGGATTTTTGCCGTTAAAGTCAGTTCAGATTTTGTAATTTTTCCAATCTTTGGATCTAAAGTAATCACAGACTTTGTGGTTAATTCTTCGGGAATAAAACCTGCTTCAGAAAGTTCTGCACTCAGTTTCATGGTAAAACATCCTGCGTGAGCTGCGGCAAGTAATTCTTCCGGATTGGTTCCTACACCTTCTTCAAATCTGCTGCTGAAAGAATACTGGGTTTGGTTTAAAGTGGTACTCTGAGTGGTTAAATGTCCTTTACCTTCTTTTACGGTTCCGTTCCAAACGGCGGTTGCGTTACGTTTCATGTATTAATATTTAGGTGAGTTAAATTTGAGATTAAAAATACGAAAAATGCACGATTTCAAACTAAAAAATAATTGAAACCATGCATTTTTATAATATAAATTTCCGCATGAAATAATTTTTCACAAATTATCTCAGCTCTATTTTGAAAATTTAGAATTTTAAAAAGTTACATCGAACCCAACATAGAAATTGGCTTTCATAATAGGTGCGTAGACCATTCCGCCATCAAAATAATTGCCGAAAGGATTTCTGAAATCTACAATAGCATTTTTTTGATAATACGATGTTAAATTTTCACCACCTAAGTATGCTCTTAGTTTTTTGTTGAAATTTCGGGAAATTTGTGCATTTAGAACCGCATAAGATTCTGAACGGTTAGGTAATTGAAATTCTGAAGGATTGGTAGATGTATTAGGCAATCTTTGTTTTCCGACCCAATTTAGAGTGGTGTCGAAACTCCAGAAACCTTCTTTTGAATTTTTGTTGGTAGAATATGCCAAATTGATAAATCCACGATGTTTTGCCATGAATGGAACTTCACGTTTTCCGTCCATATATTGAGCCTGAACATTATAATATTTATACGCCAGTCGTACATCAAAATTCTTTATCGGGCTAAAATCCCATTGGGTTTGAAAAGAATTGGCAAAAGATTTTCCGTCCAGATTATAAAAAGTAAGAAGCTGAGGTGATCTGTCTAGATCTACAACCACTTGGTTTTGAAAATCGGTTCTGAAAAAATCTGCAATAATGGTAGATTTTCTGCCGAGAATTTTAAATTCCTGCTGTAAACTTGCCCCAAAATTCCATGCAATTTCCGGTTTTAATCCGTAAATATTTCCACCGTTTTCTAAAATCTGAATACTTCTGTTGGATGCAAAATATTGCTGGTTTTCAGCAAATACATTCGCTGTCCTGAAACCACGTCCTGCGGAAAGTCTTAGAATAGTTTTCGGAGTAAAATCGTATTTGAAATTTAATCTCGGAGTGAACTGAGTACCTGCTAAATTGTGAAAATCTGCTCTTGCTCCTGCAACTAAAGTGTATTTTGAGCCGGTTAAAGTATATTCAGCAAAAATTCCCGGAACGGTTTCTGTTCTTTTAAACTGGTTATTAAGATAGGTTTCGTTGTAACCATCGTATAAGAAACTTGCTCCAGTTTTGTATTTATGGTTGGTATTGCCTATAATACTTTCAAAAATTAAATTAGAATAATACGTATGTTGGTTTCCTAAGTAATTTCTAAGTCCGAAAAAACTGTCTTGTTGATGATAGGTGTACTGGTTCATCCAGCCTAAACTCTGATACGGTTTTCCTTTAAAAACATAGCCTGTTTTGTTCCAAACCTGAAATCTGGAAATATCAATTCCTACACCATAAAGGTTTTGTTGAGCCTGAGGTATTTTTTTATCAAATCCTATTTGTCCGGAAGTTCTTTCATCCTTCACAAAATTAATTCCGAAGTGAGAACCAAATCCTGAATGTGTTAAATCGTTGAAATTTAAAAGATAAGCAGCGTTAATCTGAGTTCCTTTCGGTCTGTCCAAAAACGTGTCTTTATTCATATCTGTATCTCCGAAAGTTCCGTTTCCGTGGAGAAGAAAAGTCTGTGTCCAATGATCGTTGATAGGTTCTACGTGAGTGATGTTCGCTTCAGCTCTGCCATTAAAATCGGCAAAAAGATTTAGAGAAGTTTCAGATTTTTCGGCATGCTTTATTAATTCTGTATTAATCTGCCCCGTAATACTTTCGTAGCCGTTTGTTACGGTACTTCCTCCTTTGGTGAGCTGAATACTTTCAATCCAACGTCCCGGAATGAGGCTCAAGCCATAAGCAGAAGCTATACCTCGGATCTCAGGAAGTAATTCTTTTGTTAGACTGGTGTATTTTTGGTCTAAACCTAACATTTTCAGTTGCTTTGTTCCCGTTACCGCGTTACTGAAAGAAACATCTACCGTTGCGTTGGTTTCAAAACTTTCAGATAAATTGCAACATGCTGCTTTCAGAAGTTCTTTAGAATCAATATTAAAAACAAGTCCAGCCTCTTTTTTACCAATAGAAGTTGCTGCTTTTGAACCTATGATATTTACCTGCTCAATATTTTTTTCTGAATCAGAATGAGAGCTGTGATCTTCTGATCCTGTATGATTGCTATGATTTTCCTTCTTTGGAGATTCATCGTAATGAACATTGGGATTTGTGTCGCCGAAAGGTATATTTCTATCATACAGGCAGCAACCGGGTAGTTTTTTATATACTTCTTCCGTAGTTTTATACATTTCATTATCATGTCCCACATCAGCAATTTTCTTTAAAATTTTATCTGCTGAAGTTTTAGAAGGATTGAAATTTAGGATAACGGTCTGTTTTTCTGCACTCCACTCTGCAGAATCTGCACCAGCATCTTTGGCTGCTTTTTCTATTCTGGCTTTACAAGAACTGCAGTTCCCTTTTACGAAAAACTCATTTTCTTTTTTCGTTGAATCTGAATGATTCATTGCCGGAACAGGAGATTCTGAATCTCTCGGGTAATGGCAACAAGCAGGAAGATTTTTATAAACATCATCCGATGCTTTGTACGAATTGTTGTCGTGCCCTGCTTCTGCTACTTTCTTGAGAATTTCGTCTGCTGAAATTTTTTCAGGGGTTTCGAAACTTAAAGTTTGTGTGTCTATTGAGTATACTGCAGATTTTGCACCTGCTTTTTTTGCGATAGTTTCTATCCTTTCTTTACACATATTACAGTTTCCTTTAACCATAGACTGGTGTTTGCTGAGGTTTTGTGCAGATAGAGAAAGAGATAAGAAAAATAATGTTCCAAGAAAAATCTTGGTAATATATGATTTCATGAGTTTAAAAATTAGTTGAATTATTTTTTCTCCAACAACCTAACAATGTTATCATTATGATACATTATTAAATTGAAAGCGTAATTTTTCGTATAATTTTAAACTAATTTAGGCGGTTGCCAGATTTCTTTTAAACGGTTTGTAAAGAAGGGATCAATGTATTGAACCTGAATTTTGCTAATGTTTTGAAACGAAGAAATTTCCGGGAAATTGCTTTTAGGCAGATTATTTTCCACAAAAGTATGGCAAGTCATACAGAAAGAGCAGCAATCGTCGTTACAAGACTGGTGTTCTTTTTTAGATTCTTCAGAATGGTGCTTTTTGTTTTTATCACAGCAAGATTTGGTTTCCGATTCTGTTTTACAGCAATTCTCCTGAGAAGCCTGTGCATAAAAATTATCTTTAGGAATTAAGAAAATTACTAAAGTGAAAATAATTATTAAAAAGCGACCCGGTTTCACAAATGCAAAGTTAATAAAAAATGATTAAAGTGGATCTCCAACCTTTTTAGCACAATCGTGCCAAGGTTCCCCATGTGCAGGATTAAGTTTTGGCTTCGGTCCGGTGTTAGTTGCGACTGGCTGATTGGCGGTAACAGTTTGCGGAGCCTGAACAGTTGTCGTATTTTTTGCCGTATGAGTTGCTGGAGATGGTTTGCTGTTTAAAGGCTCTCCAACAGGAATATCGCAACGATGTCCCGGCTGTCCGTGAGGAGGATTCATTCCTGGTGCTGTTGTTACTGCTTTTCCGTTTTGGTCAATAGCAATTTTACCCGGATTTACAGAGTTCGGATCAATTTGTACAGGAGTATTTGGATTAACGGTTATATTTTGGGTAGAAGGATTTATCTGTTGAGGAGCAGCTCCGTTAAGAGGCTGTCCCACAGGAATGTCACATCTGTGTCCAGGTTCTCCGTGTGGAGGATTCATTCCTGGCGCGGTTACCATTGTAGAACCACTGGATTTTTTAATTCCAGCCTGATCCATAAGCGTTGTCTGAGGCTGACTGAAAGCTACATTGGGTTGCTGTATTCCTCCTTCTTCTTTTATGTAGGTCGGTTTTTCGTCTTTTTTACACGAAATAACACTCGAAAATGCCAAAAACCCTAACAGTAAATATTTCATATCAAATCTCTTCATAAAAACAAAAATAGCAAAACATTTTGAATTGCTTTGCTATTTTGAATGATATGTTATTTTAAATTAGTTCTTTACCAAAAGTCTAAACCCTTCTCCATGAACGTTAATAATTTCTAAACCTTCATCATCTTTCAAAAGTTTACGAAGTTTTGCGATATAAACGTCCATACTTCTTGCCGTAAAATAATTTTCTTTTTTCCAGATTTTTCTCAAAGCGAGGTCTCTTGGCATAAAATCGTTTCTGTGAAGGCAAAGCAATTTAAGAAGTTCATTCTCTTTGGGAGATAATTTATATTCGTTATCGCCTACTCTAAGCTGTCTCAGCATAGAATCGAAGAAAATATTGCTGATTTTAAACTGTTCCTGCTCTTCATTTTCTAACGTTGAACTTCTTTGTAAAATTGCTTTAATTTTATATAGAAGTAATTCTGTGTCAAAAGGTTTTGTAATGTAATCGTCTGCTCCTAATTGATATCCTTTAAGAATATCTTCTCGCATATTTCTGGCAGTAAGGAAAATGATAGGCGTATTTTTATCGATCTTTTTAACGTCTTCAGCTAAAGAAAATCCGTCTTTTTTAGGCATCATCACATCAAAAATGCAGATGTCGAATTCGTTTTCAGTAAATTCTTTAAGTCCTTGCTCTCCATCTATAGCGAGGGTAACTTCAAAATTATTGATGGAAAGATAATCTTTTAGCACTGCACCAAAACTTTGGTCGTCTTCTACTAATAATATTCTGTTACTCATGATTTTATCTTTTTAATATTTATTTTAATTCATAGGAAGTTTAATGATAAATCTGCTTCCTTTATCTTTTTGAGATTCTACAATAATCTGACCTTTATGCAGTTCTACAATTTTCTTCACATAAGATAATCCCAAACCTTGTCCTTTTACATTGTGGATATTTCCTGTTTCTTCACGGAAAAATTTTTCGAAAATCTTTGTTTTATTTTGAGTTTCCATTCCCATGCCTTTGTCTGAAACTTCAATCACATAAAAATTGCCTTCATTTCTGGTTTCAATTTTAATTTCTGGCGTTTCTGGAGAATATTTATTGGCATTATCCAAAAGATTAACCAACATATTAGAGATATGAAATTCATCAATTTTAAACTGATATTTATCTGCATGGAAATTCTGTGTGAGAATTCCGTTTCGCTGTGCCACGATGAGTCCGAAAGATTCGGTGGTCTTTTTTATCAGCTCTCTTACGTTGGTTTCTTTCAGAAATAATTTAACTTCATTTCGCTCTAGTTTAGACATGTTCAGAACATTTTCTACCTGCTTTTTCATTCTGAGATTTTCCTGCTTAATGAGGTTAGAATAGTACTTTACTTTGTCGGGATTGGTTGCAATCTTATCATTTGCCAAAGAATCTGTCGCTACAGAGATTGTTGCCAAAGGCGTTTTAAATTCATGCGACATATTGTTGATGAAATCTGTTTTTACTTCCGCCAATTTTTTTTGTCTCATCATGTAATTAATGGAAATAATGTAAATACCCAAAATGGTAAGTAGAGATAAGAAAGTTCCCAAAAGCATTGGCCAGTTATTCATCGCCAAAGAATATTCTTTTTTAGGAAAAATGAGTGCTAAAGTATATAAAGTGTGGTCTTTATCGTCTGTAAATAAAGGATATGAGTAGGTATTGCTGTCTTTTTTTTCTTTAAAAATTTTATTGGCAACTGAAGTAAGTTTATTGTTGCTGTCATAAATACCATAACCGAATTCGGAATTAATTCCTTTCATTCTGAGTTCTTTAATAATAATAGAATCCAGCTTTTTGGTATCCACCCGTTTATTGATAGGAAGGTTGGTTCCGGTTATTTTTGCAAACTCAGCCATTTGATAATCTCCACTTTCTATGTCCTGACTAATTTGTGGCGTAAGTATTTCTCTTTTGACGGTATCTTTTTTTACTTTATATCTTGCATCATCCTTATACATTGTAGTAAGTTTGAGCGTGTCTCCAAGTTTCGAAATAGGAAGTTGCTGAGTTTCTATAATATTTCGATAATAAGTAATTGATTTTTGAGTACCCGAATCTTCAATTTGTTGTATTGTAGTAAGAGAAGGCTTGTTTTTATTAGCAAGAATATAATTTCTTAGGTTAGGATATTTTTCATTTAAAACTTTATCAGTCTCAAGCTTTGCAATATTGTCTGAAGTACTTTCTAATACAGAATATACTTTATTGGAAAACTCCTGATCTAAAGCCACATAATAACCTTTAAGCCAATAAAACTGCAATGTTACAAAGACAATAAGAGATATTGTCATAAAAACAGAAATTATCGGAATGAATTTGTTATTCATTGATTTATTTTAAATTAAATTTATAAATGTTAAAATTAATCATTTTAAGATTCTACCAACAAAATATAAGCCAAATTATTGTATTTTTTTTCTTAAAAACACTTCTTTTAACATTTAATTATAAATATTTTTATTTTTTCTTAAAAATAATTATGAAACTGTTATGCGAGCAATAATATTATCTTCAAGAATTTGTTGATTATATGGTTTCATAGAGAGTAATCATCTTTTGAAGCAGTTTTGCAGAAGTGATTATCTTTGCAGCAAGAAAACAAGATTTTCTTCCTTAGAAATGATCGGAGAGCAAATTGTCTATGAAGACAACCATATTTTAATTATCAATAAAAAAGTTGGTCAGCTGGTACAGGGTGACAAAACGGGCGACGAATCTTTATTGGATGCCATAAAAAACTTTATTAAAAAAAGAGACGGAAAACCCGGAAATGTTTTTTTGGGATTGGTGCATAGGATAGACCGACCTACATCCGGTCTGGTAATTTACGCTAAGACTTCCAAAGCCTTATCTAGACTTACCCAAATGGTTAAAAACAGAGAAATTAAAAAAACATATTGGGCGGTTGTTGCTAAAGAAATGATTCCGCAAAGCCAAAGGCTTGTTCATTATTTAAAGAAAAATGAGAAAAATAATAAAGCTATTGTATTTCCCAAAGCAACAGAGGGGGCAAAAGAGGCTGTTTTAACTTATCATACCATCAAAACATTAGATAATTATCTTTTACTGGAAATTGATTTGGAAACAGGAAGACATCATCAAATAAGAGCACAATTATCCAAAACAGGTGTTCCCATTAAAGGCGATCTGAAATATGGTTCTCCTCGTTCTAATCTCGATGGCGGAATTAATCTTCATGCAAGAAAACTAGAGTTTGTACATCCTGTTACAAAAGAAGATATTGTAATTGTAGCTAAAGTTCCTCAAAATGATGCAGTTTGGAGGGCTTGTGAAGAATAAAATTTTTTTTATAAAATAAACTGCCGTTTTACACAATTTGTAAACGGCAGTTTTTAATTTCAGTCATTCTGAAAGATTGTCAGTTATTTCTTATTTACTGATATCAAATAATCATACACCATTTGATGTTGCTCATCCGTAAGTTTTGCTTTAGGAGCCATTCTGCTTAAAGTTTTAATCCAGCCTTTGTCATCATGTTTTGCAGGATCTGGTAATTTATGACATCTGTTACAAGAATTTTCAAATACCGTTTTTCCTTGAGCAAGATGTTCTGAAGAAGTAAATTTTGGACCTGTAACCGCAGTACTTTTTGGTCCGCAGGAAATAACAAAAGCTGAAGCCAATAAGGCAAGTGCAATACTTTTTTCCATGTTAATATTTTTTGACGGTTAAATGAAATTATTTCTTTACCGATACTACATAATCGTAAACCCACTGATGTTGCTCGTCACTCAGTTTAGCTTTAGGAGCCATAGAGTTCATAATTCCCACCCATTCTACAGAAGTGAATTTTGTAGGTTCCGGTAATTCGTGGCATCTTTTGCATGCGTTCTCAAAAATCGTTTTTCCCTGTGCTATTTGTTCTGCTGTATTGGTTGAAACTTTTTGAGCTTCTGTCGCTGCATTAGATTTAGGGGTACAAGAAACGGATAAAAGACCGATTGCTAATCCTGTTAAAAGTATATTTTTCATGTATTTATTTTTGATGTTTAAATTCGGGTTTATAAAATTGAAATAATCGTTTTATTTGTAAATCAGTACAATGATAATCGTTTACTAAACAAAAATAGCAAAATTTTGAGGTAGGTTTCTGTATCGAATATTAATTTAGAAGAATTAAAATTAAATCTTTCATTCTGTTTTGCAGGTTATTTTTATATTTTTGAAATATATAAATAAAAACAGTTTGTTTTTAAAGAAGATAATGCCCAAATGAAATTTTCTACTGAAGAACTTTTTAACGGAATAAAAACTGGCAACAAACGCCTTATTGGTAAAGCGATCACCTTAGCAGAAAGCTCAAAACCTGAGCATAGAATTCAGGCAGAAGAACTTTTAGAAAAAATTCTTCCCTTATCGGGAAACTCTGTCAGAATAGGGATTACAGGCGTTCCGGGAGCAGGTAAATCTACTTTTATAGAAAATTTTGGAAGATTGGCTATTTCCAAAGGCAAGAAAGTCGCTGTTTTGGCTATTGATCCCAGTTCTGCAATTAATAAAGGAAGTATTCTGGGAGATAAAACCAGGATGGAAGAGTTGGCAAAAGAAGAAAATGCGTTTATTCGACCTTCGCCGAGTTCCGGATTTTTGGGTGGTGTTGCCAATACTACTTTCGAAACCATGCTTATTTGTGAAGCTGCAGGTTACGATTATATTTTAATAGAAACTGTAGGAGTAGGGCAGTCTGAAGTTTTGGTTGCAGATATTACGGATGTTTTTCTGTTTTTGAAAATCATAGGTGGCGGAGATGAACTTCAAGGGATTAAACGCGGAATTATGGAAATGGTAGATGTAATTTTCATTAATAAAGTAGAAGAAAATAATATGCAGAAAGCCAAAAATACCAAGCTTGAATTAAAACGTGCATTGGATTTTATTCCACCCAAGGAAAAAGGTTGGAAAGTTCCTGTTTTATTAGGTTCCGCTCTTAATAATGTTGGCTTAGAAGATGTCTATGAAAAAATTGATGATTTTACTTCATTAAAAAAGAAAGAAAACCGTTTCGATGAAGTAAGGAAAATTCAGGCAGAAAAAAGATATGAGTATTGGGTTCAGGAATATATTTTAGCGAAAATCAGAAACAATGGTTCCTCTGAAGAGGCTTATATTGCACACAAAAAAAATGCTTCTGCGTTGGTGTCTAATCCCATTACAGAAGCCAAACAATTTGTCGAAAAATTCTTTACTAAGTCTTAAAATAACTAGATTTTATTCTTCAGTTTCTTCATTTTTAGCTACATAGCCATTATAGGTAATAGGCTGTCTGTCGTTACTCTGTATGGAAGCCGATGCCGATCCGCTTTTAGAGATATCTATAAATATTTGAAGTGAATTTTTTATATCGTTTGGTTTTATTTTAACGGTCCAGTTTCCTTTTTTGTTTTGAGTTTTAGTTAGAGTATAATCTTTTGATGTAAATCGGTAACTGTTGTCTGTACTTCCATAACTTGGGTTGTAAGTTCTTCCAAAATAAGGCATTACAACATCTAAAACTTTGTTTTTTATTTCAATAGAATATCCTTCTCCAGATAAATCGAAAATTCTCTGTGCAGCAGCATTGGGCATAGAGTAGGCAATATTTATTACATCCTGATTATATGGGAGTGCTTTTTCTGCATAAAAAGTAAATTCTTCCGAGTTTAAAAGATTATTTACAACTTGAGGATTACTTTTTCCTTGTGCTGAGCAATTTTGTAAAAATAAAAACAAAGAAAATATTGAGAATATTGTGATAATTTTTTTCATGACCATAAATTTAGTAAATTTATATATCAAAATCTGTGCAAAGTCTTGTTGAAATATCTTTTGGAACAGAAATTGTAAGCCTTCAAAATAAAATAATAAACATAGTTATGAAAATTACACATTTATTAGGGATAGGTGCATTTGCGTTAAGTGTAACAGCGTGTACAACAAATCCAATGACTGGAAGATCATCTTTGCAGTTTGCAAACGATTCAGATATCAGAAATAGTGCAGTTCAGCAATATCAACAAACTTTAAAAGAATCTAAGGTTGTTACTGGAGCGCAGGCTCAAATGGTAAGAACTGTTGGAAACAGAATAAAAGCTGCTGCAGAAAAATACTATGCAAGTATAGGCAGAAGTGCAGATCTAGCAAACTATCAGTGGGAATTTAATCTTTTACAAGATAAACAGGTAAATGCTTGGTGTATGCCTGGTGGAAAAGTGGTGGTTTATACAGGAATTCTTCCTATTACGAAAGATGAAACAGGTCTTGCAGTAGTTATGGGGCACGAAGTTGCTCATGCTTTGGCTGGTCATGGTAATGAGAGAATTTCTCAGGCTATGGTTGCACAGGGGATAGGAATGGCTTCAGGATTGGCGGTTAAAAATGAAAAAACGGCTCAAATTATCCAGGCATTATATACTCCGACTTCACAGGTTGTTTTGCTTAAATATGGTAGAGGACAAGAATCTGAGGCAGATAAAATGGGTTTGTATTTAATGGCAATGGCGGGATACGATCCTAGACAGGCAGTTCCTTTCTGGAGCAGGATGGAAGCTCAGTCTTCTGGAAGCAGACAGCCAGAATTTTTATCTACTCACCCAAGTCCACAGACAAGAATTGGAGATATCGAAAAAGATTTACCTAAAGCTTTGGAATATTACAGAGCAGCAGGGGGAAAATAATAAAAATTCTTAGAATCCTGATTTAAATTTTAATTCAGGATTTTTTATAAAATTCCGAATAATTAAATAACCAGATATGAAAAGCATTACAGTAATAGGCATGATACTTTTAGCAGTATCGGCACTGCTATTTTATCTTACAACAGACTTTACAGTGGAGAGAATTACCATTTCTCATGTAATGGGTGTAATGGCAGGAATAGGAATTGGTCTTATCGTTGGAGGAATGGTGGGTTATGTAAGCAAAGGAACTGCGATGAAGGCCGAAGCCAAAAGAAAAGAATTTAAGCAACTTCAAAAAGAGAAAGAAGAACTTGAAAAACAGACTGTGGAAATGGAAAAGCAAAAAGCTGAGCTTGAAAGCAGAAAATTTAACAATCCATATTAAATTGAAAGATTGTATATAATCTCTTTTCTTTAATAGATTTAAAATAGTAGTCCGGTATCTGTTTAGATTACCGGATTTTTATTTTAATATGGTAGTGTCCTACTAACTGTGTAAGTAGAAAAGTTATTCTGAAAAATTTTGAGCCCTCAAAGCTCAAAAAATTTTTCGGAAACCTAACGAAGTGGTTCGGCGAAGCCAAATAACTTTTTACTATTTTTAAACATTATACAGTTATGACCAGTAA
>NZ_JADQBD010000066.1:0-15691 GCF_017808115.1 Chryseobacterium sp. RR2-3-20
ATGTCTTTTACGAATTTTTCGGAACTTTTCTTTTTAGGTGTTTCCATAATTAAATGTAATTCTTTTTTTGAAAACACTCCTTAACTTTTATACTATATAATGTCTACTTTTTGCTGACGATTTACAATTAACTTTTTTGTTTTTTTATCCGTATGTACTGTATTGTCAAGTAGGGAAAGAGTCTACGGATGAGGATTACATTTCATTAAAAAATAAGTATGTAAGAAATGAAGACAATTTATCTCCATCCCGAATTGCAACAATAGGAGATTCTTTATACAAAAAATCCAATACTAATATTAAAAAAATGAATGCTTTACTGATTCAGATCATGGCAAGCAGTTCACAGAAAGAAGCAGATAAATCTATTTTTTATGCACAAAAATTAGACTCTATTGCTATTCTGGATAAAATGTATGATTACAGAATTAAAGCTAATGGAGTGATGGCTTCCATGTATAGGCATCATGGACTTTTTGCAAAAAGCAATGAAAAGCTAAACCTGATAATAGAATTAGTTAAAAAAACAAAAAAAGAAAATACACCCTTATATTCGACAACATTACTGGAGTTGGGAACCAATTATTTTTCTGAGAAGAATTATCCTAAATCCAAATATTTTCTGCAGGAAAGTTTAAAGCGTTTTAAGAAAGAAAAAAACTATGAAGAAATTTTTTTTCTTCAAACAATTGGAGCAAAAATAATGCTTGGAAATACATATAGAGAACTTAATCAGCTTGAGGATGCGGAGATGCTTTTTAAATCAGCATTGCAACAATATGATAAATTCAGCCAAAATAAAATTTTCAAAACACAAATTCTCACGGGGTTAGGGAAAACCTATATTAAGCAGGAAAAATATGATTTGGCTTATATGCATCTTATCAAGGCAAAAGAATTGGCTAAGGATAGAAATGATGCTTATGAAATGGATGAAATCCAGAAAGTATTTGAAGAATATTATTCTAAATCAGGAAGTCCAAAGTCTGCTGATAGTGTAAGAATTCATTTGCTGGACAAAGCAGCTAAGAAAGAACAGGCAATTTTAAAAGTAGCTAATAAAGCTTTAACAGAAGATATAAAAATAATAGAAAAGCAATCAGATACCATAACATGGATAAGTGTAATTGCATTATTTTTTATTCTCAGTACCATCATTTTTATTTTCAAAAAAAGAAAAGAAAAAATTGTAAAAGAAATTCATTTTGTTGAAAGAATAAAAGAGATTGAAAAAGACAATAAAATTGATGAAAATCAAAAAATATCTGCGGATAAGCTCAATAATTTAGATATTTCTTCCGGTAAAGAAGCCGAAATAGTAGAAGGATTAAATAAATTTGAAAAACAGAATAAGTTTACAGATAATATTTCCTTAGCTTCTATGGCATCAATGCTTAATACCAATACAAAATATCTGTCTTTTGTGTTGGAGAAACACAGAAAATCTACTTTTACGGACTATATTAATCATCAACGGATTAATTATATTACAAAAAAACTATATAATGATCCCGATGCCAGAAAATTTAAAATAAGTTATCTTGCTGAACTTTGTGGTTTTTCATCGCATAGCTATTTTGCAAAAGTTTTTAAAAAAGAAATGATGATTTCGCCTTCCGAGTTTATTGATAAACTGAACGAAAGAAACTTAAGTTAGTTGCTCTTTTTATAAAATAATTAATTTAAAAAAATGAAGAAATGAATACTTCAGTATAATGATTCCGCAACCTTTTTTCAAAAACATCTCAAGCTAAAGCCCTGCAATGTTTTAGAAATGGGGTTGCTCCGCTTGTTGCAAAAATACGTTTCCGACCAAAGGGAGGAAATGTATTTTTGCCGCCCGATTTTCATCAAGCGACAATAATTACAACTTAATTGGTTGGGTTCTGAAATCTTTCAGATTGAGAAAAAAACCTCTGTTTTCAGTCATTCCGTTGCGGAAAAGATTCCATAAAAGAGAACTTCCCATTTGTGCTAAAGTTGAATTAATAAACAAATCCTGCTTTTCCAATGCTTCTGCCAAACTGCAACTTGGGGTGTCATCTTCGGTTTCAGATTGCATTAACAATTCTCCAAATTCTTCGGTAATAAAGGGAAGATTCGCTACTGTTTCATATTTTTCAGAATTGGGTTGTCGGACAGTTCCGATTGTTGAAAGCAAAACCTGTCCCGAAAACAAAGCATTCCCAAAATCCACCCAATATTTTGCCGTATTCCGATAGAATTTCCCATTGTTTAAATTCTTCAAAATTTCGGCTATTTCAAAACGTGTATTGACATTATCCACACACGAAATGAAAATAGTTGATTCCATATTTTTTTGTGTATTTCCAAAACTATCTTTTTCAAATCTTTTAGTTTCAGCCTTCCAATTCGTTCCGAAAAATCGGTTTACCCGATTAATCAATGCAACGGATTTATAAAATCCTAATTCACTTTCCGCAAATAATTGTCTGCCTAAATTGGCTTCTGTGATTACATCATCATCCCATAATCTCGCAGACAATCCTGCATGGTTCAGTTGCGTTAAAGCGTGGCTCATTCTTGCCAACGTCATAAGCATTTGCGAACCCGTTCCACCTGCTCCAATCAAATTAACTTTTATAGGATTGGTTGGAAATAACAAATCGTTATCGGTAAAATGAACCTTTGGTTTTATGGTTTCGCATAGTATTTCATTTTCAGTATTCATTAAAGTAGGTTTTTTAAAGTAAGATTGGTTTTAATCAATACATCATTTGGAAATTTTTCTTGGCTTTGAATGAGGTTTTTCCAAAGATTGACACAATTTCCTTTTATCGGATTGTGTTCGTTCATCAAATGGCTGAAATACGAATTGAAAAAGTATTCTTCCCATTTCTTTGTGAATTCTTCCACCGAAGCAGAATTTTGAATATTCACATCTACCGTTCCCATGCACACTTTTCCATTTTCATACACGTTGAAAAATGGTGCATGATACAATACGGTTTTCTCGGTTGGTCTGCGATTATTGGAAAGGGCAAATAGGGTTAGACTTCTTTTGTTGGCATACCAAAGCATTGCAGGAACTTCTGCTATTCCATTGGGAATTTCTAAATTTTCAGAAAAATATAGTGGTCGTTTCATTGATTTGGTGTACCATAAAACAGAACCGTTTTCACTTGGATTGATTTGCAAAATATTGATGGATAAAATTCCTTTTGGTTTTAGAAAATCCTTGTTTTTTTCTTTTTTGGTATTTATAAGAAGTGCTTTGGCTAAAACTTTCGCTTCTCTTTCTGTCAAGGGATGCGCATTAACAGGATTGCCATTTTTGTCCATATCAAAATGCTCTACATACGAATCTCGATGCTTTTCATTGGGTTGATAAAAAACCAATGCAGATTTCGGGTGGTACAATGTTCCAAAGTCTTGAGTAATATCTTTCATTGCTATATTTTTAGAGGTTGGATTTAGATTAGTTTTCTGAATTGGTTGAATTAAAACATTTCTGATTGTCAATATTTTTTTTGTTGATTCAAAATCCATTCAGAATGTAAATCAGTTCTTCAATCAACGGAAAAAGTCTGTTTTCAAAATCAAGATTATGTTCTGTAATATTGCTCCCATCAAATTTTTTACTGATTATGGGTTCTTCCATTACGGTATATTCTTGGAACTCTGTATTGACGGTTTCAAAAAGAGTTTGGAACAGTTCGCCTTTTAGTTCAGCACAGAAAGAAATGTATTTGTCCATTGATAACAAATAATCTGTTTCATATTCGCCTGCTTCTCCATTGGGTTTTGAATTTCGATAAATGGAAGCATTAGGATATTGCTCATAAAGAGAGAAAATTTCTTTAGCCAATTTATAGCAATCATTGTCAAAACTATTCTTGATATCTTTGATTTTAAACTTGTTCAAACGGTCTTTAAATCGGCTTAAATTATGGTGGTTATAAATCTTCTGTTCCATAAAATCGCCAATCTGTTCCGCTTGTTTGATTTCAGATAAACAAGTTGACGTTTCTTTATTTTCTTCGTCTGATGTAATCCATTCTTCAACCATTTCATATATCCAAAACAAATAACTATTTTGTTGACGGTAGTAAGGAACTTCCGCAATATGGTACAGATATGAACATACAGATTGTAAAAGTTGAACTGCTTGTTTACGTTTCGGATTTTTAGCCAATCTGTATAATGGAAGTATTGGAATATAGTACAATTTTGCTCCTGTATTGTAGCGTTCTTCACTTGTGAAATAGGTTTTCTTTTGGTCTTGAATTAGTCGGATTTCTTCCCAATCTTTTACTTTGTTTTTCAATTGGTTTTGTACATCTTCCAAAGCCAAAGCAAGATTGTAGGGAAATTCAAAATCCTTTGTTGAAATTGGCTCAATACTATAATGCTTCGCTAATTGGGAAAGGGATTGATAAAAATCCTTTTCTGTTTTCTTGGATATTGTAGTATCTTCAATAGATTCCGTTTTTCTCAATTTCGGTAGAAAAGTACATTTCAGAAAACCATCGGAAGTTGATGTATCGGAACAGATTTCTGCTTGTCTTTCCGAATCTCGTTTGCATCTTTCGGTTGGTTCATCCACTCGAAAAATTCGTTCAACTGTCTGTGCAATTGTTTTTGCTTTGAAGTTTCGGGAAGTTTTATTTTTCCCGATATAATGTTGCGTTGCATTCATTTTTATTTTAGTTGATTGTTGTCGGTTGTTGGTTGATGGTTGTCAGCCTTAAGTTTGTAATTCTATCAACTGACAACTATATACTATCAACCAAATTTTATCCTTTCGTTCCCATCACACTTTCAAATTTGTACTGTATCGTATCTTCTTGAATTTGTGGTGCAGAAACTTTGGCGGTGGTCAAAATAGGATATGTATTGGCGTAAAAATTCATTACTGCTTCTACACTCCATTTGGGTTCGGGGTCGGTCAATTTTATTTCTTGATTGTTGTCTATCAAAATAAAAACTCGTTCTAATTTTGTGGCTATTAACATCCTTTTGATTTTTAAGATTCGACATTTTCGTTGATTGGTTCAGTGAAAAGACTTGGTGCAAAATGTCTTTCGTATTCATCTTGTTTTTTGCGAATATTATCAGCAAAATCGGGATATTCCGAAGTTTTTGGCAAAGCTGACCATGCTTCTTTGAATTTGCCCTCTTTTTCAAGTTCTTCGGCTTTTTGAAAAGCATCTTTATACTTCTTCTCTTTTGCTTCTTTTTCTTTTTTCTCCTTATCGGATTTTTCCTTTTCCATTGCAGATTGGCGTTTGGTTTCTTCGAGTTGTTTCATAAAAGATTCCATATCTACCATTAATCCCGAAGCAGTTTGTAATGGTTCTGAAATATTATCAAAAAATCCGTTGTCTAAATCTTCGGCTGTTCCCCGAAGATTAAGCGGTGGAATGGTTTTTCTTGCTTCATCTCCACATTCCTCGTTTTTGAGCAATACGGAAGCAACGAAATTATCCTCTGTGGTTTGCGTGAATATAATTTGCAAATCGCCTTTAAGGTTGAGTTTAGCAAGTTGTCTGAAAAAATTGGTTTGCATAATGTGATGGTTTTAGTAGTTTTCATTGATGTATGTTCCGCTTGTTTTGAAAGGTTCTGCCCCCTGTGTTAAGCGGATTTCAGATTTGAATATTTTGGAAAGTTTTCTTGCATAGCGTATTGCTGTCATTCGGTCACAATGGGTTTGGTAATAAACTTCTATATTTTCCCATTCTTTTTTATTTTTTCGGTGTTTCATTTGAAAATTAAATTGTGCTTCCATAATTCTGAAAATTAAAATGGTAAATCGTCTTCTGTTTCATCTGAAAAAGGATTATTGTTTTTCTGTAGTGGTTCATTTTCTACTGTTACCCTTTTTCCTCCTCCGTGAAGTTTAATGTTGGAAGTATGGAAATTCAATACCGAACGGATTTCTCCATCTTTTCCAATCCATGCGCTACTGCTTATTCTACCAGAAAGTTCTACCAACGTTCCCGTTGTAAGAAACTCAGCTATTCTGGAATTTATCCAATAGGAACAATTGTAATACGTGGTTTGTTCTTTGCGTTCGCCTTGTTTGGTTTTGTAATTGTCGTTGATGGCTACTGAAAAATTAACGACCTGCTTGTCGTTTTTTAAAGTATTGATTTCAGCGTTTTTGGTAACTCTACCGATAATTGTGTTCATAACTTTTCGTTTTTTAATTGTTAATAATTTTGTTATTGTTAGGTTATTTTTTCGAGTGAATTGATTTGGTATCGAGGACACTCGGCTTTCTTTTTTTTAATATTTTGATACAAATAGAAAGGCATTATTCTACCTTATTTCTTTCGTTATCTTTCGTTGGTTTCAAAGAACGTTTGCAATTAAATTGATTCGTATAACTGAGGTTCCGGCTTTTTCTTTGCCCATGACCATAGGACAGTATTAGGCACACAAAACCCGATTCAGTACCGCTTAATGAAAAACAGAATTCGAATCGGGCTTGAAATATTTTTGTCCGAAGGATTCAGGAGTGTCTGAAAAAATTATTGGAGCTTGTGGAAAGAATTTTTATAGAAGCCCAAAAAGATTTTTTTGAGTGAATGATGCTGTCCTACATTTGCAACAGTAAAAAGCAAAACTTCAGTTTGAATCAATTTATAAACGTTTTTAGTAAAGGAAAAATAAAAGAAAAGCAATAATAAGATGGTCTTCAACGGTGTTTTTTAAAACTTTGGAATGTTTATTTTTCAAAAAAGAAAAATGTTTTAATAACTATAAACGATTATATTTGCAGCCCAATTAAATAATTTATACAAGCTATGAAAAAACTTATTGAAAAGATCAATGCCGAATTTGAAGCATTCTTTAAAGAAGCAGAACAACAGGCAGAAAAAGGGAACAAAGCCGCAGGAACCAGAGCAAGAAAATCAGCTTTGGAGCTTAGTAAAATGTTTAAAGATTTCCGCAAAATTTCTGTGGAAGAATCCAAAAAATAATGATTACTAAAATGAAATTCCCTGCCAAATCTGTGCAGGGAGTTTTGTAAGCATCAGAAATAAGAATGTTATTTAAGTAGCAAAAAGCATAAAAACAATAACAAAAATTCATTAAATTTGTATTGTGAAACAGAATGTTAACATAGCAGCGATATTCCCCAAATATCTTTTTTGGGATATGGATTATAGTAAACTCAATCCGGAAAGGGATAAGGATATTATTATTCCAAGGGCGATGTATGCAACTACTGCAGATTCATTTGAAGAGGACATTCAAAAACTGGAACGTATCTATTCAAAAAAAGATATTCTCAATTATCTTAAAAATACGAAAGAGCTTATCAGCAACGAAGTGTGTGCTTTGGTTTCAAAAAGATACAAAACCGCTTTATTTTCACGATTTAGAATATGAATGCCGTAGATTCTGGTTTAAGAAAAACCATTTTTGAATTACAGAATCTTGATTCTGTGAGCAATTTTTCTTTGGGAGGCGGTACCAACTTGGCATTGCGATTCGGACACCGGGTTTCTATTGATATTGATTTTATATCTCCAGAAATTACAGGAAAAATCGGATTTGAAAACATCATTACCGAAGTTCTGCAACATTTCGGAAAAGGAAATGTAAAGCCCATACTCATCAACGAGGATTTAGGAGAACAATTTATGTTTCTGAGGATGTTTTTGAGTGTAAATGAAGAAGTTATAAAAGTGGAGTTTCTTCAGAATATGAAATGTTTGTTTGAACCCGAAATTATTGATGATTTCAGATTGATTCACAAAAATGACATCGGACTTTTCAAGCTGATGAGTGCCACCAATCGTTTTGCCAAAAAAGACATTTACGACTTAGATTTCATTACCAATGAAATCCCGTTGACCACATTATTCGGACAACTTTCAGAAAAACGAAGTACATTCAATTTACCTGAGCATCAGTCTCTATTTGATTTGGACATTGAAAAGGATATTTTAAAACATCCTGAATTACTTTTGGAGTTTGACGAACCAAAAAAAGACAAATATAGTAGACCGATTCATTCCCACGACAGAATTGATATTGTAGAAGGAAGCAAAACCTGGACAGAAGCACGACTGAAATGGCGTATGAAAGTGCGAAAATTATTTTCTGATTTAGGTAAAGACTTTCCAAAACCTGAAGGAAAAACGATTTGATTATTATGGCGAAAGTGTATTCGCTTCCTTTTCACAAAACCACTCATTCAAATCCTTAAAATCGTGATAAATCAAAGAGCAATCTTCCACATTTTTATATTGATTTTGAATTCTAGCCTTAACTGATTTTCCGTTAGCATCGTTATCTAAAAACAAAGAAATTGTTTCATATTTTTTTAATCTTTCCTCGGCTTTGAAAAGCATTGCTGTTGAATTAAGAATTAAAAAATCGAAAGTCGGGTTATCTGATTTTTCTAAATTCCGAAAAGTCAGATAATCAAAAAAGCCTTCGAAAATGACAATTTCATTGTTGGCATTTTGTTCGCTTTGAATGAAGGTAATGTCCTTTTTACCCAAACAGATTTTGGAATACGGATTTCGGATTTCAAAACCGCCGGAATCGTTCTGAAAATTGATTCCGAAATATTTTTTTTCATTCAGTTCATAATGAATTTCACTAACTAAATGCTTTTGTTCAAAAACTTTTCGGGATTTTAAATATTGAAGTAAAGCAGGATGTTCAATTTCTTTAATTTCAAGAACTTTGTAATCGAATTGAGCTTTGACTTCTGTATCTAAAAATTCATTTTGACTAGAAAAAACGAATGCTGAAAGGTATTTCAGGGCATCTGAAACGGAACATTGATTCATTTGCTGTACAATGGAAATAACATCATAACTTTTTCCCGTTCCAAAGTCAAATGCTTTGTTTTTCACAAAATCAACCGATAAGCTCGGAATTTTTTCTTCTCTGTCTAACGCAAAATAAAAAGCTGTTTTTCTATTTTCTTTGACGGGAAAAATATTGAAAGATTCTAAAACGGTTCTGATTCCGACGTTTTGTTTAATTGTTTCGCAATTCATATTTTTTTCTTTTTTAATGCAATTACTTTATCCACAATTTCCTTTTAAATAAAAAAAAGATTTTTTAATTACTTTTAAATATACTTTTAATGAATTGTATCATCGCTTTATGGAAAGGGATCTGAACTGCTTTTTTGGTGAGCACAAATCCGAATTAACTGTGAGTACAATTCCGAAAGTGGAGTGAGTGTAAATCCGAAATACGACCTGTTTTTAGGTGAGTGCAATTCCGAATTGATTTTTTCAAATTTTTATAATTCTCCACTTTATCCAAAAAATCTAATAGTTGTTCATGTTTTTCTAGGTTTTTAGATTTTGTAGTGAGTGCAATTCCGAAATCTCAATAAAAAATTTTCATATTTTGGCATTTTTTTAACCTTAGTGAGTGCAATTCCGAATTTCGGGTGAGTGCAATTCCGAATTCAAATAACAATTGGAAATCCATTGGGTAATAATTCTCCCATTTTTGTTTCCCTGTAAAATTTTATGATGAGTTCCTGGATTTCATTCAGAAATAGTTTCCCTTGAAAATCTGTTGACTTTATTTTCTTTAGTCTGCTTATTCTAACAAATTCTTTGAAGGCTTTTTCGATCAGTTCTCTTGTTTGTGGAATATTTCGGTATTGATGGAAAAACTGAAGCATTTCGGTTTCCATTAAACCGTATCTTTTTCTGAAATAATTCAATCTTCGGGTAATGTTCACTATTTCTCCTGAGCTTTCAGATTCAGGACTATTTAAAATCATTTTTGTTTGGCAAGGGATAATGAAAATACTGTCTTTTTTATACGTGTAGTTAAAAGAAATCGAATTGAATGTATTCAAATTGATTCTTGCCGGCTTTAAAAATTTAAAACAAAAATCTTTCGTGGTTTTGTAATTAAGTCCGAACTTTTTGTTCAGTGTAGAAAGTTTTAAAACTGTTCCGTTTTCAGGAAGTTTTGAAAGCCAAATAGCAAAAATAATGTGCTTATTATTTTTGATGTTATACACCAAATTATACAAAACATAATTGTATTCCGGAATGACCAATAGTTTTTTCAGCCAATAACTACTGATCAGAAAATTAGTAAAACCTCTTTTATCATAACTAGGAGTAGAAATCAATCCACCGAAAGTTTTGATTTCTTTTCCTTTGGAATTGACCGACTTATACCAACCCATTTTGAATTTTGCCAGAAATTCATAGGCATCAATCACTTGTTTTGTTGATCCGCTCGGCGATATTTTGTTGTTTCTGATTTTTATGGAAGCGAATATGTTATTTTCAGTTTCAAATTCTTCATCGAAAAGGGAGAGTTGTTTCGGACGATCTTGCGGACGGAACTGCTCATTGCCGATAATGGAAATAATATTAAAAATCACGCGAAGTGCATTAATGGGAATATCCGCTGCTTCATTTCCATCAAAAATAAAATCATCCACAAAATGGTTTCCGATACGGATTTTATCAGGATTATTCTCGCTTTTACTTTCGAATCCTTTTCGGATAAACCGTAAATTCTTTTCGGGTACATGCATAATCTGCTTCAAATTTGTTGTTTCAAAGGAAAACTTTTTATAGTAGTATGATTTTCTCACTTTTCAGTGTTTTTGAACCATCAATGAGATTGTAATATTTGTAAATATTAATTCCATCCGCTTTGAAAACTCTTTTTTCCACTTTTCCGAAATTTGAAATCCGTACTTTCTGAATACCTTTATACTCAGCGAGCATCCCATTGATGCTTACTTTTTGTCCGGGTTTTAAGTCTGATATTTTGATTGTTGTATTCTTCACTTTTTTTGGTTTATTGATTCTTACTTTTGGGTTCAGGTCGTTTTATATTGGGAATATCTTGTAATGAAAAACTACTGTTTTCTTTAGGATTTAAAAGATAGGGTAGAGTGCTCTTCAATGTAGATTTCCAATTGGTAATAGGGAGTTTAGATGTATTTTTCCATCCATTGTTTTTCCATATTTCGTACTTTTCCTCGATACTAAAATCCAATTGAGAGGTATAGTTTTCTAAGGTTTGTGCATATTCGATAAATTCTTTCCAGGAAGGTTGGTTTGATTTAAAATGTTTTGGTTTGTTATTATGTACTTTCTCATCTTTCAGGACACTTGTTTTGGAATTATTTTGAATTGGCAAACTGTCCGATTGGGAATTTTCAATTTTCTCTAATATTGGAGCATGGAATTCATTATTGCTTTTTATTTTTTGTTTTTCCGGATCTTTACATTCAAAAGAGTAATTCAACAAAATCCTGTAAGAACAAGGAAGTCCTTTTCTGTTTTGAAATTGAATTAATCCTAAATTTCTTAGCTTATCTTTTGTAGGTTTTACCGTTTTCCTTGTTATTCCTAAAGCATTACTAATTGCGGCATCTGAAACAATAATATGGTATCCATTGTTATCATGTCCTAGTTTCAAAAGATAGAGATACATCGCAATGGTTGTAGTATTCAGTTGTGCTTTTTGGTTAAAATTCCAAAACCTTTGTATGAGCTCCAGATAATACATCTTTATTTTTTAGCAAATAGCTCTAATGCTCGTTTCTTATCAATGATGATGATATTTCCTTTCTGAATAATGGCTTCGTTTAAAATCCCTGAAGATTTAACTTCAGATGCTTTTGAAACCGAACATCCCAGTATTTTTGCCAATCCTTTCAGCCCATATTCGTATTTGTTTTCCAAGTTCAGTTTTTTGGAAACTTCCAGAAATTCTTCAACAGTCAGTTTCCAAAGTGGTGTTTGCGGATCGATATCCATAATGATATTGGTTTTTGTTGAATTACCATTTTTTTGAAAAGGATTTATTGTAGTATTCATCCATCGTTTTTTCGACGTCTGAAAGCTTATAGTAGATTTTGTTTCCAACCTGTGAAAAAGATATTTTGCCTTCATCACGCCAAGTTTGAGCTGTTCTACGGGAAATTTTCAGCATTTTAATAAATTCCTCGTTGTCCAAAAACACCTCCTGTTTTGGAAGGCTTTTCATGTTCACTTTGTGGTAAATTTGGTCGATCTTTGAGAGTAAAGCATCGAATTGCTCTTTTGAGAAAATAATTGCTTCCATAACTTGTTTTTTATTTAATGATTATGGAGCAAAATTGAGCAAAAGGAAAAAGTCCCGAAGTCCCGAAACGGTCACAACAGGACTAAGTTTTTTTAGATTAATTTTTCAATATCTACACGCTTGTGAGACTTGGGTCTTTTATCATATTTTGACGGACGCAAAATCGTTTCTACAGTTGCCTGGCTGATTTCGTACCCGTCTTTATCCACAAAATTATTACAAATTAATGCTACAAAGTCTGAGGAATTAGCATCTAAAAATGGCTTACCTTCGATAAAAAGCTCTCTATTGAGTTGAAAAAATACATCGACAAGCTGATTGAGATTACTGTTGACTCTAATTTTATTTCCAGAAACTTTTTTTCTTTGATGACTGGTACTATTCTTGGTAATCTGCTCTTCTAGTTTTTTAACTTCAATCAGCCTTGCAATTTCATTATTGCATTGTTCATCAAATGAAGGAAGATTTTTGTTCACGAAATCAATGACAGACTGCTGATAATCGTATTTTTGATGAGTAAGATAAACTATCTTTTCTTCAAAAATTTTTATACTGTTAAGTTTTTCCTTAACATCTCTGAAACTAAAGTACCGGTCTTCACTTTCTGCATTAATGTGCGTTTTATCTAGTTTCCATGGACTTTTATGCATTTCATCACATTTTAGCTTGAGTTTTTTTAACTCAATACAGGTTTGAAATTTAGTAAGCTTACTTTCGTTATTATTATTTTGAAAAAGATTTTCATTAACGGAAATTAACCTTTCAAAATTATTTAGCCACTGCATAGGATTTTTGGCAATAGTGCAATGATGTTTGAGAAAATTTGGAATTTGAGAATATCGTAGTTGAAAAATTTTGTTAATGAGATTTTGGCAATAGGTAAACAAATTTTCTTTTGGCATTCTTTCTATATCAAATAGGGAATTGAAAGTATCATTAAGCGCGACAGACGTAAACTCCAAAAACTGTGATGTTTCTGTAAGTGGATATTGTTGTTGAATCATAATATATTTTTTATTATTCCAAAGTTGAGATTTTTAGTATTTTTTTATTACAAAAACAGAACATTTTTATGCTACTGCTTTTTCTAAATTTGCAGATATTCAAATAGATATAAATTTATGATTCATTTTCCAATAAGTACTTAATTGGAATACTTTAGAATTCACTGTTTTTCTTGCTATGAAAACGCTAACTCAAATGTTTAAAATAAGAAGATCATAAAAAATGGCTGGACAAAAACCAACCACTATAAATTTTATGAGAAATTACCTATCTGTCAAGCAATGAATTTTGAAGCCAAACAACAAAAGCTCGGAATCTACCTATTCATCGATGTTTTCTAATTTGTTGCACTTATGTTGTACATTTTTTATCCACAACGTCAGAAAGTACCATTAATAAAGGATAAATTATATAGACTTTATATAATACTATGTTATCTGCAGCCATTATCATTATCTTCCTTAAATCTTGGTTTATAAGTATCATTAGTATAAGTTTGCCAATAGTAATGACTTCCGAAAACTAAATTTTCGTCTTTTATATAATCTTTTTCAGGAAGAGTTTCAAATGTAATCCCTTCTTTTTCGGTTCCATCACCTTTGCACAATAGTTCTTCTAAATTTTCATAAATATCAAAAGAAATTTCGCTTGGACCAGGTAAAGCAATACTAAATTGTCTTGATTTGCTTTTTGTTTTCAAACGAAAAATTATCAGAAAGCACTGCAATTTCCTTGGTAATGTTATAATATTAATTCCTTGGCAATCTTCTGGGAATTCATATTTAATCCAGAAAACTTTTGGTAAAATAAATTTGTCTGGATTTAATATTTGTTCCCTAACTTTTTTTAAGTTGTTGTTAATTAAAAATCCGTTCCACAATTTGGAGTAAGCGTATAAATAAGCAATTCTCAATAATGCAATTTCAGCTCGACGTTCATCCGAGTTTTTTTTGAACTTCATTTTTATTTTTTTAGACCTAAATCTTGTCGTATACTTTAAATTTGGATAGAAAATTGGATTATAAGTAGTTTCTGAATAAAACAAGCCGTTCTTAAATCCATCTTTACTTTTTGGATTTGAATTATTTGTCTGAAAATCTATTAAGAATTTTCCGTCGCCGTCAATTTTTATTTTACCATTGATTATGTTACCGTCTATCTCGAATGTTGATAAAGTTTCGGAATTTGGTAAAAATTGTTTAGAGTCTGCTTCTAAAAGTATGTTTAATAAATTAGCGTCAAGTTTATGCCCACTTTTTGAGTTGCACTCTTTGCAAGTAAGAATTAATGGTTTTCCACCAAGAGAAACTGGGGGAACATCTTCCAATGTCAAAAAGTTTTTCTTTGTAATATCTAAATCATCTCTAAAGAAAACTTCCATGCATAATGGACATAGTATACCTTGCTCAAAATCGGGCTCAAAACGAATTTGGTGGTGTTGCTTAACCCACTCCAAATTCTGAGAATAAATGTTGAATATTTTTTCACGTTTCTCTCGTGCCTTCATTTCAACAGCATTATTTTCATATGGTTGCAGATAACTGAAAAAGTATTGGCGAAGACGGGCAAAAAGGAATTCGAAGAATTCAATTTTGTAGAGTAGAAGCCAATGCTTTTTCGTGGAAACTAAATTACAAAAAAAGTTGGAACGAAAAGCATTGGCGGCGAAGAATATTCAAATTTTCAATTTGGATATTCAAGCCCGTTTTTGCCAATACCGTGTTATCTGCAGGCCGAATTTACGGCTTGATTTTTACAATTTTATTTTCTCGAATAACAACAATTTCGCTGTTTTTCTCCTTTTTAAACTCAACCATTTTTTCATAAGCCTTTTCAAGACCTTTCAAAATTTTCGTTTTTCTAATATTTTTAGCTTCTTTTGTCATAATAATGCTTTAAATCATTAAATTTCTCTAAATTATGAATAACAATTTCCTCACCAAAGTATTTTTCAGCAATTAGAATATGTTTTCCTTCCGAATTATCAAAAATAAAAACTTGGTCAACAATTTCTAAGTAAATTTCAAACAAATTTTTGATTCCATTTAAATATCTTCTTTCAATTACATCTTTTGGAATATTGTGACCACCTTCACTTACTCTTATTTTTACACGTTCTTTTGCTAAGTCAGAATTTTTAAGCCAGAAAAAAAGTAGGGTAGTATTATATCCATTTTCCTTTGCGAATTGAATTTTTTGTTTGTATGTTTTAGTTGCTAAAGTTGTTTCAAATGCAAAATTTTCATTATTTTTGAATAATTCATCAATTCGATTAAGCATTATTCTTCCGGCTTCAAATGCTACTTTTTCAGGCTGAAAAGGTGATAAACCTTTTGCAATTTCATCAGCATTTACAAACTCTTTACATTCCAAAATTTCAGGTAAAATTGTGAACGAAGCTGTGGTTTTTCCCGCTCCATTGCAACCTGCGATTATGTAAAGATTATTTTCATTCATAAATACAAATTTACATTAATTTTTGAATGAATTGGAAATTTTCTATTAAAGGGGGAGGGTTCAAATCTGGTTGCAGATAACGGGAAAGGGCTTGGCGAAGGCGGGGATAAGATAGACGGAAATTCCAACTAAACCCGAACCGAGCAAAAACCATTTTCGTTTTTTCAAAATTACA
>NZ_JADQBD010000067.1:0-15409 GCF_017808115.1 Chryseobacterium sp. RR2-3-20
GATAGATCGAATTTCATCGCTTATTTTTTTCTACTGCTACGCAGTTGGATATTAGAATACTAAAATACTCTTTTTTTTCTATTGCGGAATTTGGGTTTAACCGTTTTAATCAATTCCGGAATTGTAATCTGCAAATTTTTATAACTGAAGAATATATGAAGATGATCAGGATTTGCATAAATAGCCAATACTTTTTGTTTTTTATTGCTAAATATTCCACAAATGTACTGTTCAATTTCTTCTCTTACTTCAGATTTAATCTTAATATCACGTCCCTTTGTAGCAAAAACAACCTGAAGATAAATCTGTGTATATGTATTAGGCATAATATTTTATTTTTCATCATTTTTACAAAGATAGCATTCCTACGGAATGCCCCATCATGACGGCCAATTTTCTACACAGATTTTATTCCTACGGAATAATTTATTTAAAGCTTTAAATAAATTATGCAGCCGAAAAAGCTGCATACTTACATTATACTTTAAGATCTGCCTCCAGTCCTATCAAATCTTTGTTTGCATCAAGGATCGGCTGAACTTCATTGGCAATGAATTCCTCTGTCTGAATCGGTGCAAAACCGATGAAGTTTTTAGGATCAAGAACTTCTTTTAATTTTGATTTATCTAATTTCAACGAATCATCATTTAAAATTCTTTCGATAAGGTCGTTTTCTTTACCTTCTTCTTTTACCTTTTTAGACGCTTCCATGGAATGAACCCTGATTACTTCGTGGATTTCCTGACGGTCGCCACCGGCTTTCACTTCCTCCATAATGATGTATTCCGTCGCCATAAAAGGAAGTTCTTCCATAATATGCTTGTTGATTCTGTTCGGATAGACCACAATTCCGTTCATTATGTTGTTCCAGATCAATAGGATGGCATCAACCGCTAAAAATGCTTGCGGAATGGTCAACCTTTTATTTGCAGAATCGTCCAAAGTTCTTTCAAACCATTGTGTAGAAGCGACCATAGCAGAACTTGTAGTCAAAGACATTACATATTTTGCCAGTGCTCCGATTCTTTCGCTTCTCATTGGATTACGCTTGTAAGCCATTGCGGATGAACCGATTTGGTTTTTCTCGAATGGTTCTTCAATTTCTTTTAAATTTTGAAGAAGACGTAAATCGTTGGTGAATTTATGTGCAGATTGCGCAATATTTCCTAATAAAGCCACCACTTTAGCATCTATTTTTCTGTCGTAAGTCTGTCCGGAAACTCCAAAAACTTTTTCGAAACCAAATCTTTTTGACAATTCTTTATCTAAATGTTTTACTTTAGAATAATCTCCGTTGAAAAGTTCAAGGAAACTTGCAGCAGTTCCTGTTGTACCTTTTACACCTCTGAAACGTAGAGTTTCTAAGAAGAAATCAAGCTCTTCGATGTCAAGAACTAAACTTTGCAACCAAAGTGTCGCTCTTTTCCCAACTGTCGTTAATTGAGCAGGTTGGAAGTGTGTAAATCCTAAAGTTGGAAGGTCTTTGTATTGAATAGCAAAATCAGATAAATTTTTCATCACGTTCACCAACTTTTTCTTCAAGATTAAAAGTCCGTCACGGATTTGAATTAAATCTGTATTGTCGCCTACAAACGCCGAAGTTGCTCCCAAGTGAATGATTCCTTTTGCAGAAGGCGCTACATCACCATAAGTGTGAACGTGAGCCATCACATCATGACGGAATTTTTTCTCGTAGGCTGCCGCAACATCGTAGTCGATATTTTCCGCATTAGCCTTCAAATCAGCGATTTGTTCATCAGAAATCTCTAGACCAAGATCTTTTTCGATTTCGGCAAGGGCAATCCAAAGTTTTCTCCAGTTGCGGAACTTATTATCCGGCGAAAAATTAAACAACATTTCTTCACTGGAATAGCGTTCTTCCAATGGATTTTTGTAGGAATTCATTTATTACTTTTACTAAATTTATATGCAAAAATAAGATTTTTTGATGAGAGATAAAAATAGTGATCAATCTTTTGATTTTTGATTAAAAAAAGCAATTACAATCGATTCTTTTTTATAATTCGAATCCAAAAAAACAAAAATAAAGGTGATGCCATAAAAGTATTTTACAGAACTATTGAAACATTATCCACCCACGAAATCTCCTCCATTGACATGAATAATCTGTCCCGTTATAAAACTGGAATCTTCTGAAGCAAGAAAAACATAAGCTGGAGCAACTTCAGATGGTTGCCCTGCCCTTTTCATTGGATTATCTTTTCCAAAAGTTGACAAATCATCAAAAGTTTCTTTCACAAGAGGCGTCCAAATAGGTCCTGGAGCAACGCCATTTACCTGAATTCCTTTTTCTGCAATATTCACAGCTAAAGAACGGATAAATGTAGCAATTGCTCCTTTTGTAGCTGAGTAATCTATTAAATGATCACTTCCACGATACGCTGTGACCGATGTAGTACAGATAATTTTACTTCCTTTGTTCATAAATTCTAAACAATCTCTTGTAAAACTTATCATTGATATGATATTAACATCAAATGTTTCTATAATCTGTTCATCTGATATGGAAGAAACTTCATTTTTCGGAAACTGAATTCCTGCGTTATTAACAAGAATGTGGAAAGAATTCCATTCTTTTTTTAGTATATCTAAACATTCAGCCTGAAAATCTTTTTTAGAAATATCACCTTTCAATAAAATACAGCTTCGACTTTCTTTTTCTATTAACTTTTTGGTTTCGGCTGCATCATCATCGCTTTCTTTATAAATAACAGCTACATCGGCTCCCTCTCGAGCGAAATGCACTGCTACAGCTTGTCCGATCCCGCTATCACCGCCAGTAATTACAGCTTTTTTAAACTGAAGTTTACCACTTCCTTTATAGTTTTCGCGAATAATTTCCGGAAACAATCCTTCTTGAGGAACTTTTGATTTGGAATTTGATGTATTCTTCGTTTTCATAACCATACTTTTATGATTGAATAACAAACCACAAGCCGAATAGAAATAGTATGGTATCCGAAATTTCATCCAAACTAAATATTACACCCAATTTTTTTCATTTTAAATATTGGAAATAAATATTTTGAGTCATTTAAAGAATTAATTTTTCTTAAAACAAAGACAACTGAATAGGTTTTGGAGGAGAAGGTTTTTCAGCGTCACCAAAAACGGTTTTACCACCAAAACGCCAAGAGTTTTGCCGTTCTTCTTCTATAACATCATCGATATTAAAATTGGGTGTAAATTTTTTTTCAGCTTCAGAAATAATGGTATGAAGCTTATTAATTGATTTTAATTTATCTGAATTTCCAAGTTTAGACTTCTCAATTCCTTTTTTCAGAATTGAAATTGTTTCATCATACACATGAATAGGAACAGGAAAAGGATGCCCATCTTTACCGCCATGTGCAAAAGAAAACCTTGCAGGATCTTTAAATCTTGATGGCGCCCCATGAATTACTTCACTCACCAACGCAAGACTTTGCAATGTTCTGGGACCTACTCCTTTTAATAAAAGTAATTCCTCGAAATTTTCCGGCTGCGTTTCTCTGGTCATATACAAAAGAGTTCCCAATTTTTTTAAATCGACATCAGAAGCACGTACATCATGATGAGAAGGCAAAATAAGATTGGCAAAATCCTGCATTATTTTTTCTGAACTGGTATGAGAAATATCCAAAATACCTTTTCTGTTTTCCTCTGCTTCGGCAGCTGTTAAATTGAGAATATTTCCTCTATTAATCCCCTGAATCCCTTTATGTGGAGCATCAACAAAAGATTCTAAATTTTCGGAATGCCAATGGTAACGCCTCGCTGTACCATCGGAATCGTTCATACCCTGCTGCACCACCGACCAGTTTCCTTCATCCGACAAAATAAAATTATGAAGATACAACTGGCAACCATCCTGAATAGCTGTATTATCTACTTTTGCAGATAATTTGCTGGCTCTAACCAATTCGTTTCCGTTCAATCCTGTTTTATCGGCAATCACCAATAATTCATTTGGAGTTTCTCTTGAAAACCTGCCCTTACCTCCGCAAATATAAAGCCCAAGCTCTTTAGAATTAGGATTTATACTTCTTTTTAGCGCACCCATTACTGAAGTTGTAATTCCTGAAGAATGCCAATCCATCCCCATTACTGCACCAAAGCTTTGAAACCAAAAAGGATTTGCCAGTCTTTTCAAAACTTCATTTTTACCGTAATCGGCAAGAATTACCTCAACAATAGAAAGTCCGAGAACAGACATACGTTCATACAGCCAAGGCGGTACTTTTCCATAATGAAGCGGTAATGTTGCAGTTCCGGAACGTTTCATCTTAACAAATTTGGTTAAAAAAAAATAAAGCCTCAGAAATTAACTTTCCAAGGCTTTAGAAAATCTTTTTTTGAAATTATTTTAATGCTTCTAAAGCAGCATCGTAATTAGGTTCATCAGCAATTTCAGCAACCTGTTCTGTATAAAGAACTTTATTGTTTTCATCTGTTACGATTACAGCACGACTCAAAAGACCTTTTAGAGGAGAGTCTTCAATTGTCAGTTCATAATCATCCCCAAAACTACTTCTGAAATCTGATAAAGTTTCAACATTCTTTAATCCTTCCGCTGCACAGAATCTGCCCAAAGCAAAAGGTAAATCTTTGGAAACATTAATAACCACTGTATTTTCTAAAGCTGAAGCCTGCTCGTTAAACTGTCTTGCAGAAGATGCACATGTAGGCGTGTCTATACTTGGGAAAATATTAAATACTTTTTTCTTTCCTTGAAAACTCTCCAGTGTTTTTACATTCAGTGAAGAATCTACAAGATTAAAATCTTTTATTGTAGCTCCTACAGATGGCAAACTTCCTTTTGTATGTACTGGGTTTCCTTTTAAGGTAATATTGGACATAATTTATTTTTTAGTTTTTCAAATTTAGTCATAAAAGAAAATTTTTCCTACCTTATAAAGGTTAAAAAATTCTTAAAGTAGAAAATCTCATTGATTATTAAATTAAAAGAAATTAAAATTTAACTAAATTTGTGAATCTAAAATTTCAAACAATAAACTAACATTATAATGTCAGAAAAATCAAAAATCTATTACACCCTTACAGATGAGGCTCCAATGTTGGCAACACATTCGTTTTTACCTATTGTAAAAGCTTTTACAAGATCAGCAAACATCGAGATCGCTGTCCCGGATATTTCTTTGGCAGGAAGAATCTTAGCCAATTTTCCAGAATTTTTGAAAGACGATCAGAAGATCGGTGATGCTTTGGCAGAATTGGGAGAGCTTGCTACTCAGCCTGATGCTAACATCATAAAATTACCTAATATCTCTGCTTCTGTACCACAATTAGAAGCTGCTATTGCAGAATTACAAGCCAAAGGTTATGCTGTACCTAACTATCCTGCTGAGCCTAAAAATGATGAAGAAACTGCCATCAAAGCTAAATATGCTAAGGTTCTAGGAAGTGCTGTAAACCCTGTATTAAGAGAAGGAAATTCAGACAGACGCGCTCCTAAAGCTGTTAAAAATTATGCGAAAACCCATCCGCACAGAATGGGAGATTGGGCTAAAGATAGCAAAACAGATGTAGCACATATGAACAGTGGAGATTTCTACGGAACAGAAACTTCTACTACAGTAGAAAACGCTACGAAATATAAAATTGTTTTCAAAGGAAATGATGGTTCTGAGAAATTATTAAAAGATTTTGCTCCATTAAAAGCAGGTGAAGTAATTGATTCTTCGGTAATGAATATGAATGCTTTGAAATCTTTCGTAAAAGAAGCAATTGCTGAGGCTAAAAATAGAAATGTATTACTATCTGCTCACTTAAAAGCTACCATGATGAAGGTTTCTGACCCTATTATTTTCGGGGCAATTGTAGAAACTTTTTTCAGTGAAGTTTTTGAAAAATATGCTGAAACTTTTAAATCTTTAGATGTTAATCCAAACAATGGTTTGGCTAATTTATATGATAAAATCGCAGGTATTCCTCAGGAAGCAGAAATAAAGGCAGACCTAGAAAAAGCATTAGAAAACGGACCAAGAGTAGCCATGGTAAATTCTGACAAAGGAATTACCAATTTCCATGTTCCAAGTGATATTATTGTAGATGCTTCTATGGCAGCGCTAATAAGAGGTGGCGGTAAAATGTGGAACAAAGAAGGGAAAGAAGAAGATACTGTTTGTATAATCCCAGACCGTTCTTATGCGGGTTTTTACCAAGCTTGTATTGATGATATGAAAGCGAACGGAAAATTAGACCCTACTACAATGGGATCTGTTCCAAACGTTGGTTTAATGGCTCAAAAAGCTGAAGAATATGGTTCTCACGACAAAACTTTCCAGGCTTCAGCGGAAGGAACCATAGAAGTTCAGGACGAAAACGGAAATACTCTGCTTTCTCAGAAAGTTGAAAAAGGTGATATTTTCAGAATGTGCCAAACGAAAGATGCTCCAATTCAGGACTGGGTAAAATTGGCTGTAAACAGATCCAGATTATCCGACACTCCTGCAATTTTCTGGCTTGATAAAGGAAGAGCTCACGACAGAGAAATCATCAAAAAAGTTGAAAAATACTTAAAAGATTACGATACAACAGGTCTTGACATCAGAATTATGGATGTAAAAGATGCTATGACCGAAACTTTAAAAAGAGCAAGAGAAGGAAAAGATACCATTTCTGTTTCCGGAAACGTATTAAGAGATTATCTTACCGATCTTTTCCCAATTCTTGAACTTGGAACTTCTGCCAAAATGCTTTCTATTGTTCCGTTGATGAATGGTGGTGGTCTTTTTGAAACAGGAGCCGGAGGTTCTGCACCAAAACATATTGAGCAGTTCTTAGAAGAAGGTTATCTGAGATGGGATTCTTTAGGTGAATTCCTTGCATTACAGGCATCTTTAGAGCATTTGGCACAGACTCAGAACAATACAAAATCTCAGGTTTTGGCTGATGCACTGGATGAAGCAAATGCTAAGTTCTTAGCTACTGATAAATCTCCTGCAAGAAAAGTTGGACAAATCGACAACAGAGGTTCTCACTTTTATTTGGCAATGTATTGGGCTGAAGCTTTAGCAAACCAAACTGCAGATGCTGAATTAGCTAAACAGTTTGTTCCTGTTGCTCAGGCAATGAAAGAGAACGAAGAAGTTATTAATGCTGAACTTATTGGCGCACAAGGTAAACCGCAGAACATTGAAGGTTATTACAAACCTGATACTTACAAAACGTATGCAGCCATGAGACCAAGTACAGTTTTGAATGAAATTATCGACGGAATTTAATTTCATTTTTTACTTCATAATCATAAAAAAGTTCGGCGAAATGCCGAACTTTTTGTTTAAAATCTTTTTGAGCATGAATTAATCTTCAGAGAAGATAGAATTTGCCAAAGAAGTAATTACAGATAAGACAATACCAAAAATAAATGCCCACCAAAATCCGTCTACATGCATACTGTCGATAAAATAATCTGCAATAAGAATAATTACTGCATTAATAACCAACGAGAAAAACCCCAAAGTAATAATGGTAAGCGGAAGACTGAAAAGACTGAGAATGGGTTTTACCACTAAGTTTAAAATTCCCATAACAATAGCGAAAATTACCGCCGAAGAAAAACTGTCGAAATGTACTCCGGGCAGAATTTTGGTAAGCAAAAATGCCACAATTGCCGTGATGAATAATCGGATAATCAAATTCATGTTTTAAAATTTATTTTATTAAAATTACAAAAAGTTTGTTTTATTTAACTGTCTATTTAATTTTCATCATTGTTACTAAAGAAGTAGCTACATGACTTTCGTGATCATTACTGTTGTTAATGGTATAAATTTCAGTTCTTATCACACTAATTTTAGAACCTCCTTTTATTACATAAGATTTCGAAACCAATGCATCACCCATTGCCGGTCTCAGGTAATTCACTTTTAGCTCCACAGTTACTACATAGCAATCTTCTTCATAATGGCTTACTGCGGCGTATCCGGACGAAACATCCACCAAAGAAGCAATCATTGCACCGTTAAACATCCCGGCTTTTCTTGTCATAAGATCCATTTTTGGAATTTTAATGGAAACAAAATCTGTTTCAACTTCCAATAATTCTGCTTTATAAAATTGTAAAGTTTCTGAACGGTTGAAGCTGTCGGTAATAAGTTTTATTTTTTCTGGAGACATATTTTAATTAAAAATGATTCTACTATTATAGCAAATTTCTTGAAATTAATTCAAATGGCAGTAAAAATCTTTCACTTACCTTTGCATTATGGAATTACAGTCAATTTATCAGAACCTCAAGATTCAGGAAATGAATCAGATGCAGAAATCTGCATTGAAAGCTACAGAAAACAACACAGATGTTATTCTCCTCTCTCCTACCGGATCGGGAAAAACATTGGCATTTTTGTTTCCGGTTCTCAGAAATCTTAAAAAAAATACAACAGGAGTTCAGGCTTTAATTTTGGTTCCTGCAAGAGAACTGGCATTACAGATTGAGCAGGTTTTCAAGACAATGGGAACAGAGTTTAAAGTTTCTGTATGTTATGGCGGTCATGATAAAAAAATTGAAATTAATAATTTAATTGAAGCTCCAGCCGTATTAATCGGAACTCCCGGAAGAATAAGATATCACCTTCAAAATGAAAATTTTGATGCTTCAACCATTAAAACTCTGGTTTTGGATGAATTTGACAAAGCTTTAGAACTTGGTTTTCAGGAAG
Organism: Chryseobacterium sp. RR2-3-20; assembly: GCF_017808115.1. Taxonomy (NCBI): domain Bacteria; kingdom Pseudomonadati; phylum Bacteroidota; class Flavobacteriia; order Flavobacteriales; family Weeksellaceae; genus Chryseobacterium; species Chryseobacterium sp. RR2-3-20. The sequence goes on from NZ_JADQBD010000067.1 coordinate 8,685, forward strand.
ATATGGATTATATTATTGGAAATCTTAATGGTCTGTCGCAGAGAATTCTTACTTCTGCAACTGCCATGGACGAAATCCCAAAATTTACAGGTCTGAAAAATGAAAAAACGGTAGATTTTCTAAAATTAGGAGAAAATAAACCCGATATTCAGCTTAGAAAAGTAATGACAATTTCTGAAGAAAAATTAGACACTCTTTTTCACCTCATCTGCAAAATAGGAAACAAAAGAACCCTTATATTCTGCAATCACCGTGAAGCAGTAGACCGTATTTCTGAACTTTTACGTGAAAAAGGAATCGACAGAGAAACTTTTCACGGCGGTATGGAACAGGATGAAAGAGAACGTGCTTTGCTGAAATTCCGAAACGATTCTGCAAGAGTTTTAATAACGACCGATTTGGCAGCAAGAGGATTGGATGTTCCCGAAGTGGAATCTATTGTTCATTATCAGCTTCCACCAAAAGAAGATGCATTTATTCACCGAAACGGTAGAACTGCAAGAATGAATGCCAAAGGTTTTGTATATCTTATTATGACTGAAGAAGAAAATTTCCCTTTCATTAAGAATAATGTTCCGGTAGAAGAGGTAAAAGATTTCACGAAAGTTCCGGGGAAAACACCATTTCAGACCGTTTACATTAGTGCAGGAAAAAAAGATAAAGTAAATAAAGTAGACATTGTAGGTTTTTTAATGAAAAAAGGGGAACTTCAAAAAGAGGATGTCGGACTTATTGAAGTAAAAGATACCACTTCGTATGTTGCCGTTTCCCGAAATAAAGTTAACAGTTTACTGAAAAAACTCAGCTCAGAAAGGCTCAAAAACAAAAAAGTAAAAATGGAAATTGCATATTAATATTTGATGTTTTAAAACCATTCTATTTCTTCTGAAAAGCGGTGTTAGAAATAAAAGCAGAATCGTTAAGAGTTGCAAGAAAATCTAAAAGATTTACTCTTTCTTTTTGGTTAAAAACAATGGGTTTTTGCAGTTGTTTCGCTAAAGTCGGAGATTTTTCTATTCCTTTCTCATAATGGTCTAAAACTTCATCTAACGTTTTGAATCTTCCATCGTGCATATAAGGATAAGTAAATGCGAGATTTCTAAGACTCGGAATTTTAAACATTTGTTTGTTTTGCGGTTCCATTGTTTTATTCCATCTTCCAAAATCATTCAGCGAAGGATCAACAGGCAGTCCATTATTGGCAAAATCGTAGGTAGAAAACAGCGGTTCGGTATGACAGGAACTGCAATTGGCTTTATAAAGTGCATATCCTGCTTTTTCAGAGGCATTAAACTGAGCTTTTTTCTGTTTTACCTTATCATATTTTGAGTCTGCGGAAACAAAAGTAAGCTGAAACTGAGAAAGTGCCTTCATTGCCCGTTCTGCCGTTGCAATACTATCTCCAAAACTTCTGTAGAATAGTGTTTTATATTCTTTAGATTTATTCAGTCTGCGAACAACTGCATTAATATCTTCTCCCATTTCTTTGGGATGATTAATGGGAGCTAAAGCCTGAACATCAATATTTGTTACAACGCCATCCCACATAAAAGTTTTCTGCCAAGCCAGGTTAAAAATTGCGGGTGAATTTCGCTCTCCTATTCCATCTTCCACACCTTTGCTTAAATGATTTCCTGCATGCGAAAATGCTTGTTTTGAATTGTGGCATGATGAGCACGAAATGATATTGTTCCTAGAGAGTAAAGGATCATAAAAAAGTTGTCTTCCTAATGCAACGGTGGAACTTTTTAAAGGATTTTTCTTGAAATTATATACTGGTTTCGGAAAATAAGTCGGATATACAAGCCGAATATCCTGAACTGCGTAAAATCCCATTAGAACAAACAAAAAAACAAAAATAATCAGTTTATAATATTTTGAATACACTCTCGCATCAGTTTATGAAACAAATATAAACATTTATAAACTAACAAAAAACCTATCTTAAAGACAGGTTTAGAATTAATATTAATCTGTAGATTTTATAGCCCAATACAATAAAAGAGGCTGCATAAAAAGTCTTGCAAGCCTTTTATTGTCAGAATTTAAACCAAAAGCATTTCTCCTTTCTTTGTATTGGGTGTAATTTCCGGGGAAGACTGCGGCAAATAATCCTGCGGCTACTTTTCCGACCAAAGATTCGTATCTTTTAGGAGCTGCGATAATGGCTGTACCCATGGCAATTTCTACAATTCCGGAATAAACAACCGTGTCGTCTTTTTCCAAAGGAACCCACTCTGGTACCTGCGCCTGAAATTCTTTTCTTGCAAACGTAAGATGCCCTATACCGACAGTAATGAGCATTGCACCTAATCCGTATTTTGCGATGGTTTTGATGGTATCCGAATTCATATCTAAATATTTTGGTTAAGCAAATTGATGTTGTAATAATTCTAATATTTCTTTTCTTAATGATAGAATTAATACTTCATTTTAGTAAAGAGTCAATAATAATTCCAAAAAGTTGTTTATTAGCAATTAAATATTTTTTATCTTATTAAAAACAATCTTTGCTGCTAAGTTTTTTCTAAATTTGTCAATACTTCATCATTAAAATTCTCTTCCGAATGAAAAATATATTAATTCTTTTCTTTTTCACTTTCTGTTTTGTATTAGATAAAGCTCAAGCCCCCATCAATCTCAACACAGGAAATATTGCACAAAAAAAATACAATCAGACCTTATCTTACGAATTAGTTAAGAAAAAAATAATTGTGAATGTTTCAATCAACGGAAAACCTCACAAATTTCTTTTTGACACAGGTGCTCCGATGGCTGTTTCTAAGGAAATATTCGATGAATATTCTTTACCAAAAACGGGTAGTATTCCTCTTGCAGACGCTTCAGGAAAAAAACAGGAAATGATTCTTACTACAGTTCCCAGTTTGAAGTGGGGCGAAATAGATTTTCTAAATACACCTGGAATCGTTTTCGACGAATCATCCACAGCAATGATGAAATGCTTTGGAGTTGAAGGAATTATCGGAAGCAATATGCTGAGAAATTCTGTTGTACAAATCGATCATCAAAAAAAGCAGATTACCATTACAGATAATGTGAAAAATCTTACAATAACAGGAAATTCTTATCTCGACATGAAGCTATCAGAATCACAAAGCAACCCTTTTATAAGAATTGTTCTTCAAAAAGATGGTGTTAAAGTGGTAGATCAGGTGCTTTTTGATACCGGTGCAGATGATTTTTATGAAATATCTACCTCCGCTTATCATTTCTTCAATGAAAAAAACAGCGTCATTAAAACCTTGGCTAAAAGCAAAGGCAGTTTTGTGTATGGTTTTCACGGCATGAATGACACTATTGAACAGTTTGCAATAGAAATCCCGTTGATGACCATTGTTGAAGACAAATTCAATAACGTAATATCTTCTACAACAAGCAGCAAAGAATCTAGGTTAGGTTACAAAGTTTTAGAATATGGCAAAACAACTCTCGATTATAACAAGAAAAGATTTTACTTTGAACCTTATTCTGATGCAAATAAAGAACTTATTGCCCTACATCCGTGGCAAATTTATCCAACCATCCAGAACAACAAATTAGTTGTTGGAATTATATGGGATAAATCTCTTGAAAAAAATCTTAATCTCGGTGATGAAATTCAGAATTTTAATGACATCGACTATAAAAATATGGATGTATGCGAATTATTCCGTTCAAACAACAGCAATTCTAATAACGAATCGGTGCTTACTGTAAAAGATGTAAAAACCGGAGAAATAAAAACCTTGAAAATCAAAAGACTTTAAAAATATTTGGAGTGAGTTATTTGTCTACATGAAAATACCTCGGATCCGGATACTGAAATTCAAAATTAAGTTCTTTAATTAATTTTTCCGGAGAAATCGTTCTGCCCATCGTTGCTCTTTCACCTTTATAAGGTAAATTTTTCTGGACATTAATCACTTCTTCTTTATTTGGGTGGAGGGGTGCTACTACATTATAAACTTTCGATTGGGATTGATTTTCCAGTATTTTCTCAACTACCGAGCAGATGTCAACGTAGTGAATATGATTCACCAACTGCTCCAGATAAGAAATATTATAATTCTTCAAAAGCCTTTCCCCGCCCATCAATCCACCTAACCGAAGAATATTGGTTTGAGGAAATTTTTCCAGAATAAATTGCTCACTTTCCACTTGTTTAGCGGGCTGGTCTTCCTCCACAAATTCTTTCTCAGCTTGAGGATAAACGCCTGTAGAACTCATCAGAAATAACTGTCCTTTATAATCGCCCAGAAAATTGAGTAAGTTCTGGCGCTTATCACTCATCGGGATTTGCGAACCTCTAAGTCCCGAAAATGGAATGCAGATGATGATGGCATCTAAGTCCGATGCAATATCCCATTCTTTTATTTGAAAATCCAAGGTATCAGAGAAATTCATCAAAGTGGTATGAAAGCCTTTAGACTCTAAAGTGCCAATTTTTGATTCTGTGGTTGTGGTTACGAAGATTTCATAACGGTCAGATAACCGTTCTGCAATATGTGTCCCCAACCAGCCACAGCCTATGATGCCTAATTTTTTGTTCATTATTTTTGATAATGTTTTTCAGATTGATTTAATATAATGATACGGCTTTATCCTGAGTTACAGAAAGCACTCCGGGAATAGAGCCAAAGTATTTTTCTGCGTCCTCAACCGTTTTTTCGTTAGGTATTTTTACAGCTATAGCATTAATGTTTTTGTAATCATAAAAAATTTCTGCACCAAAACTTGCTGCTTTTTTTAGCAAGACATCTTTTCCTTGCTTAGCATCATAATATATTATTAGACTTTTTGTTTTTTGTACATTTTGGGAAACTGTTGTTTGACTTTGATTCTTCTGATTTGTACAAGCTGTTTGAAGAAGTGTAATAACCAGGCTGATGGGTAGAGTAAGATATTTTCTCATTTCAAAAATTAAATAATTTAGATTATAATAACAGACCAAGCAATTGTTTGCCGCAAAATACTTTTATACACCAATATATCAACAGGATTTTTTTCAGCAATAATTATCTTTGTTCACGCTAAGCGAAGATATGAAAACATTAGAACAGTTAGGACATCGGATTTGCATCATCGGAGCCAGCTCTGCAGGTAAATCGACCCTTGCAAAAGCTCTTTCCGATCATCTTAATCTGGAAGTTTGCCATCTGGATCAGCTCGCTCACATTCCTCACACGAATTGGCAGCTGAGAAATAAAGATGCTTTTAAAGCAGACCATCAGAATTTTCTACAAAATAATGACCGTTGGGTAATAGAAGGTAATTACAGTTTCCTGATGAAAGACCGATTTTTAGAAGCCACCAGCGTGATTTGGCTTGATTTTGCAGCAACCGGTTCGTTATGGCGGTACATCAACAGGTCTTTTCAAAATAATGATAAACGCAACGGCAACCTTACAGGGGTAACCCGAGACTTCAGTTGGTTACAGATGAAAAGGATTCTTTTTACAGCACCCAAAAACAGGTCTAAATACAAAGCGCTTATCGCAGAATGTGATATGAATCTGGTTTACATAGAGACGTTTCGAAAGCTTAAAAAATACTATCGTTATTGGGGGTTGGAGTAAAACTTACAAATGAAAAATAATTACAGGCTGTTAACCACCCCGTATTATATGTCAACCACCCCGTCAAAATTTTATCAAATTTTGCCACCCCTCCAAAGGAGGGGAATTTTAAAAACAAACTTTCATCCACAAAATTCGGCAAAGTCACTTTCAGATTGGGTTCTGCTTCCATTGCACGTTGGATGGCAAAAATAATACCTTCGTTTCTTGCCCAGATTCGGCGGAAGATTAAGCACAATTACAAACAGGACAAGAATATCACAAAATAAGACGAGAATTACCCTCCTCTGGAGGGGTGGCAAAAATTCAAAGAATTTTTGACGGGGTGGTCATTATACTTCTTCATTTCCATCAAAAAACTTAAATTTGTTTAAAACTTAAACACAAATGTCAGAAAAACAAATACTAACCCAGATAGAAGGAATTGTGATTTACCGCAATTTTCTTGAGAACCTGCCTTACAATCCACATCTTAAAACTTTAGCCAAAGAAAAGCGAAAATTAGGTATTTTATCAGAAGTATTATTTTGGAAATAGGTCAGAAACAGAACTTTTCACAATATTGATTTTGACAGACAAAGAATTATCGGTAATTATATTGTTGATTTTTATGTGAAAACTTTAGGACTGGTTGTTGAAATTGATGGTGCAAGCCACGATTTTAAAGAGGAATATGATTTTGAAAGAACAAAGTATTTGGAAAGCCTGGGGCTGAAAGTTTTTAAAATTTCTGATTGGGATGTAAAACAGAATCTCCCTTTAGCAATGAAGGATTTAGAGAATTATATTATTCAACATTATAGTTCGTAGATAAAATATTTTTTTTGAAAGTGGAATAGGAGGCGGTTTAAATGAAATATAATAGCAGACTGTAAACGGATCAGTAACAAAAGTTGGGGACTAGGCAAAAATTTTGGATAATCTGAAAAGGAAAAATGCTTTGTCTCTCACGCCTCGAAGCTGCATTCTGAAGTTCTTTATTTTCGCATTGAAACTTTCTGCGGACGCATTTGTACTCCTTTCTTCAAAATAGTTAAGAATGTCATTATGATGATTCGTGATGGTATTTTTAAGTATTGAAAAGGATTTAAAACCTGATTCTTCCACATCTTTAAACCAATGGGCAAGTTTGAGCATTGCAACGGATTT
>NZ_JADQBD010000068.1:0-15355 GCF_017808115.1 Chryseobacterium sp. RR2-3-20
TTGCACTCACCAAAAAACGCAGAAAATGGTTCGTCGGAATTTGGGATTACCCCATAGACTTATCTCAAAAAATTTCAACTGCGTGATTTGGGTTTAAAATAAATCACCAAAGGAAAGTAATGTAAATTTTGCTTTATTTTCCAAACAAATGCCTCTAAAAAGCTAAACACTTTTTAGAGGCATTTTATTGTATTTTTGCATTTTATCTAAAATTCTTTTTTCAGGAATTTTCCGGTAAGGCTTTTTTTAGACTTTATTATTTCTTCGGGAGTTCCTTGTGCGACGATTTGTCCACCATGTTTACCGCCTTCAGGTCCTACATCTATAATATAATCTGCCATTTTTATTACGTCCATATTGTGTTCAATAATAATAAATGAATTCCCTAAATCTACCAACTGATTAATGGCATCCATAAGTATTTTTACATCTTCAAAATGAAGTCCAGTTGTGGGTTCATCTAAAATATAAAGCGTATTTCCGGTCTGTCTTTTAGAAAGTTCAGTTGCCAGTTTTATGCGTTGGGCTTCTCCTCCAGAAAGCGTTGTAGATTGCTGACCTAAAGTTATATATCCTAAACCAACATCGTTTAAAGTTTTAACCTTTGCAAAAATTTTCGGAATGGGCTGAAAGAAATCAACTGCTTCATCTATTGTCATTTCCAAAACATCCGAAATAGATTTTCCTTTATATCTTACCTCCAGTGTTTCTCTGTTAAAACGTTTTCCATTACAGGTTTCACAATGAACATAAACATCTGGTAAAAAATTCATTTCAATGACTTTTAGACCTCCACCCTGACAAGTTTCGCATCTTCCACCTTTTACGTTAAAAGAAAACCTTCCCGGCTTATATCCTCGAATTTTAGATTCTGGTAATTCAGCAAAGAGATTTCTTATGTCTGTAAACATTCCTGTATAAGTTGCAGGGTTAGATCTTGGAGTTCTTCCGATAGGAGTTTGGTCTACATCTACAATTTTATCGATATTTTCAAGACCTTCAATTTTCTTGTATGGCAAAGGTTCCTGAACAGCTCTGTAAAAATGTTTGTTTAGAATAGGATATAAAGTACCATTAATTAATGAAGATTTTCCACTTCCTGAAATACCGGATACTACAACCAATTTTCCTAAAGGAATATCGAGAGTAACATTTTTCAGATTATTTCCTGTAGCACCTTTTAGAACGATATTTTTACCGTTTCCTTTACGTCTTTCAGCAGGAATTTCTATTTTTCTCTTTCCGTTGATATATTGGGCAGTAATCGTATCTGCATTCACTAAATCTTTCGGTTTTCCCTGCCACAGAATCTCACCTCCAAATTTTCCGGCTCTTGGACCTACATCCAAAACTTCATCGGCTTCCAAAATCATGTCTTTATCATGTTCCACAACCAACACAGAATTTCCAATATCGCGGAGATTTTTTAATGAATTAATCAATCTTTCATTATCTCTTTGATGAAGCCCGATACTGGGTTCATCCAAAATATACAAAACATTCACAAGTTGAGAACCAATCTGAGTAGCCAGTCGAATTCTCTGAGATTCTCCTCCCGAAAGTGTTTTAGAGCTTCTGCTTAGACTTAAATAATCTAAACCGACATCTAATAAAAACTGAAGTCTGGTTTCAATTTCCTTTAAAATTTCATGAGCGATGATGGCATTTTTTTCTGAAAACTTATTTTTGACATCCGCTAACCAATCTTTTAGATCAGATAAACTTAATGCATTAATTTCAGCAATGTTTTTACCATCTATTTTAAAACTTAGACTTCCAGGTTGAAGTCGTGTTCCTTTACATTCAGGGCAAGTTTCTTCGGTAGTAAAATGTCTTTCCAGTAAAATAGCTTCGTAAGATTCTCTTTCTTCAATCATTTCTTCCATAAATGGAATAAGACCGTCAAAACTAATTTTTATTTTTTTTGTAATTCCGGCATATTTCAAGTCTTTATTAAACTCTTTATGACAGCCATTGTAAATATAATCTAAAGCTTCTTTAGGAATATCTTTGAAAGACGTAGTTAAATCTAGACCAAAAATCTCTAGAATATTTTTAATTTGAGAAAGAATGTATTTATTAGATTTTATATCTTCAAGAGGCAATAAACCACCTTGGTTAATCGATAATTTATCATTTTCAACAAAATAATCTGAATTTATTTTCTTGATAGTTCCTAAACCTTTACAATTCGGGCAGCTTCCTTTCGGAGAGTTGAAAGAAAAAGTATTAGGTTCAGGTAATGCCAATGAATGACCTGTTTCCGCATCCATTAAATTTTTAGAAAAATATTCGATATCGCTGCTTCCTAATTTCTGAATTCCTATTAAACCCTCTCCCATTTCCATGGCTGTACGCAAAGACTTTTCCATTCTTGCTTCGGAAGCACTTTCTCCAATAATCCAGCGGTCGATTACAATATCGATATCGTGAGTTTTGTAGCGGTCTAGCTTTAAATCATATTCAATATCCTGCAACTCGCCATCAATTCTGGCTTGTCCGTATCCTTTTTTAGCCATTTGTACGAAAAGTTCATGATAATGTCCTTTTCTAGAGCGAACAACAGGTGCCATCAGCATGATTTTTTCACCTTTATAATTTTCTTTAATGGTTTCAAGAATCTGTTCTTCGGTATAGCTTACCAGTTTTTTTCCGGTTGTTTGAGAATAGGCGTCAGAAACTCTTGCAAAAAGCAGACGAAGAAAATCATACAGTTCGGTAACAGTTCCTACTGTAGAACGAGGATTTTTATTCGTCGTTTTTTGCTCAATAGCAATTACAGGAGATAATCCTTCAATTTTATCGACATCCGGACGTTCTAAACCTCCTAAAAACTGTCTTGCATAGGCAGAAAAAGTTTCTATGTATCTTCTCTGTCCTTCAGCAAAAATAGTATCGAACGCAAGTGAAGATTTTCCGCTACCAGAAAGCCCGGTAATTACTACCAGTTCGTTTCTCGGAATTTTTACATTGATGTTTTTAAGATTATGTTCACGGGCACCGTAAACTTCTATATATTCTGTTGATTTACTCATAATTTGGTGTGATTTTACCAGAAAATCACGCTGTGCAAAATTACGGAATTTATGGTAATTTCAGCATCAAAGTTTCTGGGAATTATTTGTCTATAAAACGCTCATTTTTAAAACAAATTTCAATCCAAATAAACCTTTAAAAAACAAAAAAGCCGGAAAAATCCGGCTTCAATTATATATTGTAGATGTTCTTAAACAGTTTCCATAACATGGTTTACCAGAACTCTCCATCCAAAAGAATCGTCAGAAAGATTGGTCTGTAAATTCACCAAATCGTTTTTAAGTGTTACTGCATAGCTTTCTTCATCGGACAATCTTGGCAATTCTAACTTTTCTCCATTGTATCCTAAAGCTTGGAAAACAGTTGTAACAACAGCAGTTCCTACTCCCCAAACTTCCTTCAGAGTTCCATTTTTTTGAGCTTCAATAACTTCTTTTACTTTTACTGGCTCAATTTTCACTTCTATTCCTCTTTTTTTAGCAAGCTGAATGAAACTGTCTCTTGTAACACCATCAAGAATTTTCTCAGAAGTCGGAGGCGTAAAAATCGTATCGTTAATTCTTACAAAAACGTTCATAGTTCCACTTTCCTCAAAATATTCGTGTGTAGCATCATCGGTCCAGATAATTTGCTCATAACCTTCTTCTATTGCCAATTGTGTTGGATAAAAAGATGCCGCATAATTCCCTGCTGCCTTTGCAGATCCTACTCCACCGTTTGCTGCTCTAGAATAGTGATCTGAAATTTTCACAGAAACCGGTTCTGTATAATACATTTTTGCTGGTGTTGCAACAATTGCAAACATATATTTGTTGGCTACTCTGGCTTTTAAAGCTTCTTCAGTTGCGAATATTAAAGGTCTTATGTATAAAGACATTCCTTCACCTTGCGGAATCCAAGCTCTATCTACATCTACTAAAGCTTTTAACCCTTCAATAAACATTTCTTGTGTAACTTCAGGCATTGCAAGACGCTTAGCAGATTTGTTGATACGTTCAAAATTCTTTTCAGGTCTGAAAAGGAAAACCTGTCCATCTTTGTCTTTGTAGGCTTTCATACCTTCAAAACACGCTTGTCCGTAATTTACTCCCATCATGGCAGGTGTAAATGGTAGAGGACCGTAAGGAACCAATTTTACTTCTCCCCATTTTCCGTTTTCATACTCGCAGATGATCATGTGATCGATGAAAGTATTTCCAAAAGAAAAGTTGTTAGGATCGAAAGTAGAAATTCTGGAGTTTTCAGTTTTTTGAATTATCATTTTTAAAATTTTTTATGATGTTCTACAAATTTAATATAATTTTTTAAATATAAAAATTTTAGGTTAAATTTGAAAAAAAAATAGCTTGAAAAGAGAGATTAAAACCACCAATGATGGCAGTAAAACACTGTTTATAAATGATTTAAATGAAAACTATCATTCTCATCACGGTGCATTACAAGAGGCAAAACATGTGTTTATTAAAAATGGATTAAATTTGATTTATGATTACGAAATCAACATTTTAGAACTCGGTTTTGGAACAGGTTTGAATGTTTTAGTAACAATTGATGAATATTTAAAAACTGACAAAAATCATATCATAAATTATTTTTCTCTTGAAAAGTATCCCATAAATGAATCTGAAATAGAAGATTTGGCATATTTTGAATTATTTGATAACGCAGAATTAAAGAATATTTATCAGAAAATTCATCATAGTGAATGGGAAAAAAATATTGAAATTACCGAAGGCTTTAACCTGAAGAAAATTAATTGTGACTTTTTCGATCTTGCAAATATTGAATTACCCGCAATTAACCTTGTTTACTTCGACTGTTTCGGAGCTCGAGTACAGCCAGATTTATGGGAAAAACCTCTTTTCGAAATGGTTGCAGATAAAATGACGCAAAACGGACTGTTAACAACTTATTCATCTAAAGGAAGTGTGAGAAGAATTTTACAGGACCTCAATTTTAAAGTTGAGAAAAAAGATGGGCCTCCTGGTAAAAGAGAAATGATTAATGCGATTAAGCTTTAAAAACATTGCTTATCTCATAATCTGTTCATCTAAAATTTACTTACATTAGCTAAACAAAATAGTTATTATGATTAACAGTTTTAACATTAGAGTGTATGCTTGCGTAGTTAAAGATAAAAAAGTTCTTACGCTTTTTGAAGAGTATGCAGGAGAACCATTAATGAAATTTCCCGGTGGCGGTTTGGAATTTGGAGAAGGCTTGAAAGAATGCCTTAAAAGAGAATTTGCAGAGGAACTGAATGTAGATGTTGAAATAGGAGAACACTTTTATACTCAGGAAGATTTTTTAGTCTCAAGATTTAGAGATAATGAGCAGTTGCTTACGATATATTACTTAGTAAATATCGTGAACGAAGAAGATTTCATTATTCTTGATCCTTGTATAGAAAAAGCAGAATGGCTATCTATAGACCAGCCCGAAAACCCGTTTTCATTACCAATTGATAGAATAGTTTTTGATAAGCTGAAACAAAAATTCCTGTAGAAATCTACAGGAATTTTTGTTATCTCGAAACTTTAAAATCTTTTGCTCCCGGATATGGTTCTAAATAACCAGAATTCCAGTTCGACTGAAGTAAAGACTCTAAAAATTCATCTGTTCTGTTTTTATGTGGATTATATTGGTCTTTCAGATCTATATCTGCCATTTTTCCTTTTAAATTCCACCAGAAAGCACTCCATCCGCCACGCAATTCTTTAATAATTTCAAAAACATTTTTTCCGGTAGCACGATTCATTAATTTTGCGAAAACCTGTCCTTCCGTAGTAGTAAGATCTCTTAACTGTTTTTCGTACTGATCTGCAAGCATATTTTGTCGGTCTCTTACGTATTTGCGTTTTGCCGCAGAATCCATATTGCTCATTTCAATATTAATATCTCTGTATTGTTGTAAAGCTGTTAAAAAAAGCGGATATACACGATATAATTTTTTATTCAGAAAATAATAGTAATTTTTATCCAACTGATTGTTAAATCTCGGTTTGTTGAGCAACGTAAGCTCATCCATCACCACTACGGTTTCCCCATTTATTTCGTAAATTTTTGCTTTTTGTCTTTCATCATAATAATATTTGTTTCCAAATTCGTCTTTCTGAAGCTGATCTTGAGGATACTGATCTAAAGACTTAGTAATCACAGAATCTTTCTGCCCGAAGAAGTGTGCACCTAAAAACATGAGAAAAAGGCAGATAATTTTATGAAATTTCATTATTTTTACAGGTATTAATAACAAAATTCATTAACAAAAATCATTCCTTTCTTATGAAATTTGAAAAGAAATCGATGAAATTCCTGGAAAAATACCTTAATACATCATCTCCAACAGGTTATGAACACGAAGGGCAAAAAATCTGGATGGATTACATCACTCCATACGTAGACAAAGTAGAAGTAGATCATTACGGAACCTGCTACGGCATCATCAATCCCGAAGCTGAGTTTAAAGTAGTTATAGAAGCCCATGCTGATGAAATTTCTTGGTATGTAAATTATATTACCGATGATGGTTTAATTTACGTCATTAGAAACGGTGGATCAGATCAAACGATTGCACCTTCAAAAACAGTAAGTATTCATGGTGAAAAAGGCATTGTAAAAGGTGTTTTCGGATGGCCTGCGATTCATACAAGAAGCAATAATCAGAATGAACCTACTCCAAAAATCGAAAACATATTTATAGATTGCGGCGCTACCTCTAAAGAAGAAGTTGAAGAGCTTGGAATTTTCGTAGGATGTATGATTACCTATCCGGACGAATTTTTTGAAATGAATGACCGATATTTTGTGTGCAGAGCTTTAGATAACAGAATCGGAGGATTTATGATTGCCGAAGTTGCAAGACTTTTAAAAGAAAACAAAAAATCTATTCCTTTTGGTCTTTACATAACCAATTCTGTACAGGAAGAAGTGGGCTTATACGGAGCAGATATGATTGCCGATACCATTAAACCCAATATTGCTATTGTTACAGACGTTACCCACGATACCACAACTCCAATGATTGAGAAAAAGAAAGAAGGAGACCAAAAATGTGGCAACGGACCGGTAGTTTTCTTTGCCCCAAGTGTACATCATAAAGTTCGGGAACTTATTATAGAAACTGCAAAAAACAAAAAAATACCTTATCAACGTGCTGCAGCGAGCAGAGCAACCGGAACAGATACCGATGCTTTTGCTCATTCTAACGGTGGCGTTCCAAGTGCTTTGATTTCCTTACCTTTGCGATATATGCATACAACGGTAGAGATGGTTTCTAAAGAAGATGTTTCTAATGTTATAAAACTTATCTATGAAACACTTCTGAAAATTACTCCGGAAATGAAATTAAAGTATCATTAAATAAGCTAAAAACATTTAAGCAAAAGTAAAATGAAAACAAAGCTAATTGCTCCTTCCCTTTTGGCTGCAGATTTTGGGAATCTGCAAAGAGATATTGAAATGGTTAACAACTCTCAGGCAGATTGGTTGCATATCGATATAATGGATGGAAGATTCGTCCCTAATATTTCTTATGGTTTCCCCGTAATGAAAACTGTACAGCAACACAGCAAGAAATTTGTAGATGTACATCTCATGATTGTAGAGCCCGATAAATACGTAGATGAATTCATAGATCATGGAGCCGACCTTATTTCTGTACATTATGAAGCTTGCACTCATCTACACAGAACTATTCATCATATCCAAAGTAGAGGTATAAAAGCGGGCGTAGTTCTTAACCCTTCTACTCCTGTCTTAATGTTAGAAGATATTATTGCTGATGTTGATTTGGTTCTCTTAATGAGCGTAAACCCCGGGTTTGGTGGACAAAAATTCATAGAAAATACCTACAAAAAAATTGCAGAAACCAAAGATCTTATTTTAAGCAATAACTCTACAGCACTTATTGAAGTTGACGGAGGTGTTAATTTGGAAAATGCAGCAAAACTTTTCGAAGCCGGTGCAGATGTTCTTGTTGCAGGAAATGCGGTCTTCTCCGCAGAGTCTCCTGAACGTACCATCGAACTTATGAAGGTTTAAGAAATAAAACTCATAAAAAGTCCGCTTTGCATTTTGTAAAGCGGACTTTTATTAACTAAATAACGTTTAGAATTCAATTAATCTGTTTTTAAATTATTTGCTAAAATTTAAAAATAATTCAAAACTATTTTGAAATTCGGCTAGACAAAAAGAAGCCGTCTCACAAGCGAGGCGATTTTTTTTATTTAAAAGCATTTGTGAGATTGATATGTGTTTTACGTATTTATTTGACAATCAATTATATATTAGGTTAAGACATTATAATCAAAATCAGTTGGTTTTGTTTCCTCATACTTTTGAGGATTTAATTTTCCGGGAACACCCTGTCCGCATTGTAAATGATGTTTTAGAAAAGGTCAATATTTTCCAATTATTAACCGCCTACCGCAGAGAAGGTAATCAGAGTTACCATCCGGTAATGATGCTCAAAGTAATGGTTTTTGCGTATATGGAAAACATGAAAAATAGAAAATGCAATGCGTTAAAATGTGCTTTTTATGTGGCTTTCCAATATGAATATTGTCGATCATAATACTATAGCACGATTCAGAAGTCAAAAATTGTAGATCGCTTTCAAGGATATTTTGACAGAAGTGATTTTGCTTTTGGCAGAAGAAGGCCTGATTACTTTAAAGCAGGTATACACAGATGGTACAAAGATAGAAGCACAAGCCAACCGTGATACTTTTGTTTGGGGAAAATCCATCAAAACCAATAAAGAAAAAATTCTGAAACAGCTCGAAGAACTTTGGACTTATGCCCAAAGCATCGCTTCGGATGAAGATAAAGACCCGAAACCGCCGGAATTTAAAGAAATCAGTAAAGAAAAAATTCAAAAAACGGTAGAGAGCATCAACCAAAAACTATCTGGAATAACCACTTGTGATCAAGGAAAAACCAAAGCAAAAGCGAAGCTGAATTATATCAAAAAAACTTTGAGAAAAATTTTGAAAAGTATGATCTGCAGGAGGAAATTTTGAAAGAAAGAGGCTCTTACAGCAAGACCGATACGGATGTAACCTTTATGAGAATGAAACCGAAGGCTCGCGAATTCTATTAAAAAATAAAAAAAAATAATGAGCAATGAGGATCACATGAAAAGCGGACAGCTCAAGCGCGCTTACAATGTGCAGATCTCTACAGAGAATCAATTTATTCACAATTCACGCTTCATCAAACCACCAACGATACTACGACTTTAGCTTCGCATTTGGGAAAATATTGGTGAAGAAAAATTCTCGGAAATAGAGTCTTTGACTGCTGATGCAGGCTACGGAAGTGAAAGAAAACTACGAACTTTTGAAGCAAAATAATATTGAAGGCTTTGTAAAGTATAACACCTTTGATAAAGAACAGTACCGGTCTTATCATAACAAACACAAAACCTTTAGCAAAGAGCATTTGTATTACAATCGGGAGCAAGATTTTTATGTTTGTCAGATGGGGCAAAGAATTGAAAAAAAGTATGAAATTACCACCAAAACGAAAAATGGTTTTATACAGAAACAATCATTTTAAAAATGAATCAAAAAAAATCAATCCAAAAGTTCAATAAAAAAACCGCCTCACAGAAAATGGAGACGGCTTCTTTTGATTTCAATTTAAAATAAATTCACTTAAAATTCTTTTAGGTATGTTACGAATATAAAATTTCACCCCATTTATCCGTTATTTAAACACTTTTTTTTTGCTTTTCAATTTAAATCTTAAATTTGTGACTTAGGTTTATCAGACAATGAATTCAAAACAGCAATTTATAAGTGAATCAATAGAAGCAAAAGAAGTTTACCTTCCTCATCTTTCTGCGGATCCTGTTATTTTTGGTTTTGATAAAAATGAATTAAAAGTTCTTCTTATCAAAATGAATTACCGAAAAAAATGGTTTCTTCCCGGTGGTTTTATTGATAAAAATCTAGACCTTGATGAAGCCATTAAAAAAATACTCGCAAAAAGAGCGGGTCTTACCAATATTTTTGTTGAAGAATTCGGCGTTTTTGGTAAAATAAATAGAAGTGAATCTTATTTTGAAGATTTTGATGAATCTCTCTTTCAAAAACAGAGATTTATAACAATTGGCTATTATGCACTCTATAATCCAGAAAAAATCCATCCAATTCCTGATGAACTTACGGAAGCCTGCGAATGGTTTTATCTCAGTCAGCTCAACGAGGTAGATTTAGGAATGGATCACCGTGAAATTATTGAAAAAGCATTATTAACTTTAAGAGAAAAAATTTCTATAAAACCAATCGGGTACAATCTTTTGCCGGAAAAATTTACACTTACAGAATTGCAGAAACTTTATGAAGCTATTTTAGGAAAAGAGCTTAATAGAGGGAATTTTTACAGGAAAATAAAAAATCTGGGAATCCTCAATAAACTGGATGAACAAAGAAGAGGCGGTGCACATAAAGCTCCGGACCTCTACTCTTTCGATGAAGAAAAATATACCGAAGCACTTAAAAACGGACTTAACAGCTGGTAAAAAAAACTTCTTTTTGAAAATTTTCAAAAAGAAGTTTTTTTAGTAAGATATTCGAATAATTATACTTTCATAATCTCAGCTTCTTTCACTTTAAGATGATCGTCGCAAAGTTTTACGTATTTATCGGTAAGTACTTGGATATCTGCTTCAATATTTTTAATAAGATCTTCAGAAACTCCTTCAAGTTTTTTAAGATCTTTCAATCCGTTTTGTCTAGCGTTTCTTACAACAACTTTTGTATCATCTGCTTCTACTTTTGCTTGTTTTGCAAGATCTCTTCTTCTTTCTTCGGTTAAAGGCGGAACATTCAGAATAATATTTTCACCATTATTTGAAGGTGCAAATCCTAAGTTTGAATTGATAATTGCTTTTTCTATTGCTCCAATCGCTGTTCTGTCCCAAGGCTGAATAGAAATTGTCATGGCATCCGGAACAGATATATTGGCAACCTGATTAATTGGTGTAGGAGCTCCGTAATATTCTACCATTACATCCTGAACCATTGTTGTAGAAGCTCTACCAGCTCTGATTTTTTGAAATGCATGATCCAAATGCTTAAGAGCAGCTTCCATATCATGCTTTACAGATTCTACGATAAGATCTAATTCTTCCATTATGATAATAAAATTTGATAAATTACACATCTGATTTTTGATAAGTAATGTCTAAAACTTAATATAAAATACCTAAATTGTTATATTTAAGTTTTTCAGTATCGGTACAAAGACTAATTACAAATCAACTAATGTTCCAATATTTTCTCCTTCCACAATTTTAAGAAGGTTTCCATCTTTATTCATATCGAATACAATGATGGGAAGTTTATTTTCGTGGCTCAAAGTAAAGGCAGTCATATCCATTACTTTAAGATTTTTTTCATAAACCTGATCAAAAGTAAGTGAGTTATATTTTACTGCATTTTCATTCTTTTCAGGATCGCTGTCGTAAATTCCGTCAACTCTTGTTCCTTTCAGAATAACATCCGCATCAATTTCAATAGCCCTTAATGTTGCAGCGGTATCGGTTGTAAAATAAGGATTTCCGGTTCCTGCCCCGAAGATAACTACCCTACCTTTTTCTAAATGTCTTACTGCTTTTCTTTTAATAAATGGTTCCGCCACTTTATCCATTTCAATGGCAGACTGTAGTCTTGTTTTAATTCCTGCATCTTCCAAAGCTCCCTGCAATGCCATACCGTTGATAACTGTGGCAAGCATACCCATATAATCTCCCTGAACCCTATCCATTCCCTTAGCTGCTCCTGCAACACCACGGAAAATGTTTCCGCCTCCAATAACAATGGCAACTTCACAACCTGAGTCTACTACTTTTTTAATTTCGTGGGCATACTCGGTAAGACGATCATTATCTATACCGTATTGTCTGTTTCCCATTAATGCTTCACCGCTCAGTTTAAGAAGGATTCTTTTATATTTCATTTTAAATTCTAAAAATTTATTTCAGATAAATTCGTCTGAAAAATTAACTCTGCAAATATAATCATTATAAATATTGAAAAAAGAAAAATATTTGTAGATAAATATTGATATAAATATTTTGATACCTAGCAAAAAGAATTATTTTTGCATTAATTATATACTGATTTGAAGAAATTATTACTATTTCCACTATTTCTTTCAGGAATTGTTTCGTTTGCACAGAACGGAACAAATGTTTATCCTTTTCTAAATATCCCTGTTTCAGCAAGACAGGCAGCTTTAGGCGGAGATGTTATCAGCATTAGAGATCAGGATGTTTCTTTTGCCATTGCAAACCCCGCATTATTGAATAAGGATTCTCATAACCAGCTTTCTGTAAATGCAACAGCTTATCTTGCAGATTCTAAATACGGGTCAATTGCATACGCCAGAGATCTTGATAACGGACACATGGTAACCCTTAATGCTAGATATATGAATTACGGAAATATCCCCAGAACTGACGAAAGTGGTTTCGAAATGGGCGAATTTTCGGCTTCAGATGTTGCTGTGGGTGCAGCTTATGCTTTTCAGTTTGAAGAAGACTGGACAATTGGTGGAGGATTGAATTTTATTACTTCAAAAATAGATACTTATACTTCTTCTGCAATCTCAGGAACTGCGGGGATTACCTATCATAGTAAAATAAATAAAGAAGTCGCTTCTGTTGTTCTCCGTAACTTTGGCTATCAATTGAAATCTTTTAATGGAGAAAGAGAAAACCTTCCCTTCAGAATAGATTTGGGTTACACAAAAATTTTAAAGAATTTTCCTCTTGCCGTAACTTTAACTGCTCACGATTTGCAGAAATTTGATATTTCTTCAGATTATAATATCAACGATCAGAAAATTGGATTCGGAAGAAAAATTGCCGACCACTTTTCTCTAGGAGCAGAACTTTTCCCGGAAAGAAACTTCAATATCAGATTGGGATATAACGTTAGACGAGGAAGTGAACTTGCTGTTTTGGATCAAAGAAATTTTTCCGGAATTTCAGGAGGTTTTGGTATTAAGGTTTCCAGATTTAGAGTAGATTATGCACATGTTCGTTATCATAATGCTTCTAACGTAAATCAGATTGGGATTTCTATAGATCTTAACCCACGCCACGCAGATTAACATCATTATAAACATAAACAATACTTGATTTTTTCATAAAAATTCTTGAAATTTGTATTATGAAAAAACCGGTAATTGCCATAGACGGCTACTCTTCTACAGGAAAAAGTTCTATATCTAAGATTATTGCAGAAAAACTTGGGATTGTTCATCTGGATACGGGTGCTTTATATCGTGGGATCACTTGGTTTGCTTTGCAGAATTGCCTTGATAAGGAAGGCGAGATAGATTTAAATAAACTTTTCAATTCTTTGCAGTCCATTAAGCTCGAATTTAAAAGAGAAGATGATGAGCTGGTTTTATATGTAAATGAAATTAATGTTTCAAAAGAAATAAGAACGGCTGAAGTTTCAGACCATGTAAGTTTAATTGCTAAACAGAAAGAAGTAAGAGATTTTTTACTGGAAACACAAAGGTCGATTGCCAGAAACGAAGGAGTTATTATGGATGGAAGAGATATCGGAACGGTAGTGCTTCCCACAGCAGATTTTAAGTTTTTTCTTACTGCAAGTATTGAAGAACGTACCAAAAGAAGATATGAAGAACTTCTTTCATTAGGTTTGCCGGCAGATAGAAATCAGGTGAAAGAAAATTTAATCGAAAGAGACCGCATCGATAGTGAAAGAGAAATTTCACCGCTAAAAAAAGCAGACGATGCAATTGAGATAGACAACTCCAACCTAACAAAATCTCAAACCATTGAAGCAATTTTGTATCATTTGAAAAAAATTAACGATTTTTATTAATTATTAAAACTAATTGGTATGTTAATTGCAATTTTACTTAACAGATAACTATTATACTAACAATTAAAAAACAAAAAATGTCTAAAAAAAATAATACAGCAGGTATTTTAGCAGGGCTTTTAGCAGGTGCTGCGGCAGGTGTCGTTTTAGGAATGCTTTATGCTCCTGAAGAGGGTAAAGAAACAAGAAAAAAAATTAAGAATAAGGCGGATGATCTTAAAGATCAGGCTAAAAATAAATACGGAGAAGTTTCTGAAAAAGTAAAGGATCAATACCAGAATATTTCTTCAACTTTTAAAGAAACAGCAAACAATGTAGCCCATACAGTAAAAGATGGTTACGATAAATACAAAGACCAAATTGTATCTAAAACTACAGATATGGTAAAAGATGTAGAGTCTGGTTTGAATGATCTAAAAAATTAATATTTAATTTTAAATTAAATAATAAAAAGGAACTTTTGTAAATGAGTTCCTTTTTTTATAACTTTAAAAAAATAAAAGGATGATTGAAACTATAAAAGAATATGCATCTAAAAGAATAGATCTGCTGAAAATTGAAGCAACAGAAAAATCTTCTATTTCTGCAGGAGTTATTGCCTATCTCGTTATTTTGCTGGTAGCTTTTGGCTTTTTTATCATTCTTTTTAATTTTGGCTTAGCCTTTCTTGTAGGAAAAGCTCTTAATGATAATTCGCTGGGATTTCTTATCATTGCAGGATTTTATATGCTTATCATGATTATTGTTGTGGTTTTCAAGAAAAAAATTGTTAAGATGGTAGCGAATAAAGTAATTGAATTTTTAAATCAGTAAACTATGGGGAGAAACTACGAAAGTCTGGAGGAACTCAAAAGAAAAAAGAAACTCCTGAAAGAAGAAATTAATGATTTGGAGGCTCTTCTTACCTTTAAAAATACCAAAGAAAGTTTGAGTGCTTTTACCAATGGTCTTACAGATCAGTATTTGCAGGAAAAAGTAGATGACGATGGAGAAGAAAAAACAGTATTGAGAAAAGACGTTATTGCCAAACAAATTACGTCTGAAGTAAAAGATCTTTTTCTAAGTAAAAATACCGCCATGGGAATTGCAGGAAGTGCAATGAAAGGTGACGCAATAGATGCAGTTGTAAAACTTGCTGTAACGGCTTTTGTTGCCAATTATGCAAAGAAAAATTTCCGAAGTTCTAACTGGAAAAAGAAAATGTTGGGTGCTGCACTCATCTATGTTGCACCAATGGCACTAAAATTTGTCCGTAAAAAATTGGAAGCTTATCAAAAATCTAAAAGTGTTTCCAGCATGGAACAGCTTATATAATTCTTTTTGGGTGTTTTAGAGTTGTTAATTTTTGTAGTTTAAATAAGGTTTATTAGTCAAAAATAGTTGGTAAAATTCTTTGTACTACTGATTGTTACTGATGATATAGAAAGTTTATTGAACTTTGTTTCAATAAA
>NZ_JADQBD010000069.1:0-14970 GCF_017808115.1 Chryseobacterium sp. RR2-3-20
ATCAAGGGGTTCTTTTTTGAAATTAAATGTAAAGCTAAATGTAAAATAGGTATTTAGGCTGTTTCTATTTTTAATAATTTTTATTTAGGACAGTATTGAATACAAATCAATTATTTTATTTCCAAATTCTTTCTGTAATTCAATTGGAGGAATTAAAATTTCAGATTCTTTGATTGCTTCAGTACTTAAATTTACTTGTACTCCCGAATTTGCTTTAGTTTGCAATTCAGCAATAAAGTCCTTATTGTTTAATTGAATGTATAATAAATAATTACTGATTAGTTTCGAATTATCTTTCAAATAAATTCTAGCAACTCGTTGATTTAGTACGTAATGATCATCTTTATCAATCATTGCTGGCACACCTAAAATAACAACATTATCTTTCATGTCTGTCATCGCCATAATAATGTCACCTTTATTTAGAATCCATTTTTTAACATCCATCTCACGAGATATATAATCTTTTTTGGGGTTCAATTTTAAACCTCCACCTCTTTCGATATGTCCCATTTTGACAACTTCAAAAGAATTAAAATTGTTATCTGTAAAATCAGAACTTTTAAATGATTTTCCATTTTTAACTTCAGCAATCTCACTTAAAGGTAATACCTCCCAATCCTCCTTCGCCTCCACTATAAACCACTGGCGGAATAAGGTTTCCGCCAAAGCCTCTAAGGTTTGGTTTTGTTGGTGTAATAAGTCTATTTTATCATCCAAACTCGACAATACCGATGCAATGGCTTTTTGCTCGGGAAGTGGGGGAAGTTGGATTTCGTATTCACGTAAACCTTTTAAAGGAACATTAGGTATTGTTGTTCCTGTAGCAATATCAACTAAATAATTCTGAAAAAATTTACTTTTAAAATTATAATAAACAAATTTTTTATCTACTGTATCTAATAGGTTAACATATGCCGCACTTTTCCCCAAAACAACTTTCTCATTTCTGTAAAAAGATAAATTACCAATTGTACCATTAATTGAAATTAAAACAGAATTATTATTAAGATCTTTACGATACTTTAAAAACTCCTCCTCTGTTACCTTCTTTGTATCCTCTTTAAAAATAATACTACCATTAATTAAATTATTACCATTAATAAAATAGTAATCTCCATTTCCATCATATTTTGGAGTACCATGTAAACCATCACCTATCTTAGAGGAAATATCGCTTAATAAATATGTTTTCCAATTCCTATTCTCCATCCTTCGGCAATTCAATTTTTAAAAGGTTCTCAGCAATAATGGTATTCAATTCCACTTCTTTGGCTAATTGTTCTTCTAAAGTGCTTTTCAATGACGTAAAACGCTCTACAAAGTTGAAATCGTCTTCTTCATCAGGTAAACCAACATAACGCCCAGGCGTTAGTACATAATCCAACTCCGCTACTTTAGACACCGGCACCGATGCACAGAAACCTGCCACATCTTCGTACTGCCCATCGACATTACGCCAATTATGGTAAGTAGCAGCAATTAAGTCAATATCAACTTTGCTCAACTCACGGTTTCTACGGTTGATGAGATGCCCAAGATTACGCGCATCGATAAACAAGATTTCGTTTTCGGTGTTTCGGAATTTGGCATTCGGTACTTTCTTACGGCGCATAAACCATAAGGCCGCAGGAATTTGCGTATTCAGGAACAACTTCGCAGGTAAGTTCACGATACAGTCGATTAACCCTGCTTCGATCAAGTTTTTACGGATTTCTCCTTCCCCCGACGTTTTAGACGTCAACGCTCCTTTTGCCAATACCACACCGGCTTGTCCTGTTGGTGCCAAGTGATGGATAAAATGTTGCAACCAACCAAAGTTGGCATTTCCTACAGGTGGCACACCGTATTGCCAACGCGCATCGTTACGCAATAAATCGCCCGACCAATCGCTCACGTTAAACGGAGGATTCGCAATGATATAATCGGCTTTTAAATCTTTATGTGCATCGTTTAAGAACGAACCTTCCGAATTCCATTTTACCCCCGTAGAATCGATCCCACGAATGGCTAAATTCATCTTCGCCAAACGCCAGGTGGTTTGGTTGGATTCTTGTCCGTAAATCGATAAATCTTCAATACGACCCTGATGCTCGGTCACGAATTTCTCCGACTGTACAAACATACCACCCGAACCACAACACGGATCGAAAACACGACCTTTGTAAGGTTCTAGCATTTCTACCAACAATTCTACTACCGAACGTGGCGTGTAGAACTGTCCACCTTTTTGCCCTTCAGCCAATGCAAACTGACCTAAGAAATATTCGAAGACGTGTCCTAATACATCAGCAGAACGCTCTTTGGTATCGCCAAAGTCGATATTACCAATCAAGTCGATTAAATCTCCTAAGCTGGTAGGATCCAGATTTTGTTTAGCATATACCTTCGGTAAAATTCCTTTTAGTTGCGGGTTTTCTGCCTCAATAGCATCCATACCATCATCTACAATTTTACCAATTGTAATTTGCTTTGCCGAGCTTTGCAAAAAAGACCATCGAGCTGATGGTGGAACGAAAAATACATTTTCTGCGGTATATTCTTCTCTATCTTCAGGATCAGCACCTTGATCAATTTGTGCGGTTAAATCAGCATGTAATTTCTCAAATGCAATGGATATGTATTTTAAGAATATTAATCCGAGTACCACATCTTTATATTCTGCTGCATTGATGTTTTTACGCAACTTATCCGCTGCTTTCCACAAGGTTTTCTCTATCGTTTCTTGAACTTCTTCTTTTTTCTTTTTAGCCATTCTTTACGATGAATTTCTGATATTAATTTAATCTCTAAATCTACAAAAAGCAATCGAAAGTAAAAAGAGGAAAACCGTAAATGCGTAAGAACGTAAGAGAAATTCGTCAAAAGAAAATATTTTTTTTTTAAGATTGAAAAAAAACTATTTAATAGAGAGGGATTGAAGCAAAGTAATGAAGAGATATGCGTAGTTTGCATTGAATCGCTTTATTTCAGTATGGTTTTTCTGATGAAAAAAATAAAAAAAGTTTTTAGCAAAAAAGTGGTTACTTATCTTACTCACCACTTTTAAAAGAAAAACGGTGCATTTGGCACCGTTTCATTTATTCGTCAATATGCTAGAGAAAAATATTGATCTAATTACCTAATTTTCAAAACGATAAGGTATTTCCTGAGTTGTATATCCCTGCTTGTCTGTTGTCTCCATTGATCGGTTTCTTTTATCCACTTCATCAAAATCAAATTCCTTTACTGGATATACATAGGCGTGGTTTTTTGAATATCTCTGAAAGCCATGTTTCTTTAATGCTTTTCCTAATTTATTTACTGTACCGTCGGTTACGTGAAGGTTTCCGAGTTCAGCTAAGCGTACCGCAATTTGGGAAGTGTTGTAAAATTTATTTGCGGTTTCCTTTGTTGCCGGTTCAAACCAAGTAAGCAATAATTCTTGTTCAGGACTTCTTAACTGATACTGTTCGTTATTGGCATTGATTTCTTTGATTTCTTCCTGGTTGAACCAATGGCGGAAGCCATTGGCGAATAAGGATAATGCTTGAGCGTAGACTTTGTTGATGTCTATGTTGTGGGTGTACTCGATGTTGTGACCGTAGGCTTTTCGCTCATTAACTAAAATGGTAAATCCTCTTCCTCAAATTCAATATCTGCATTTCGATTTTCAACTTTCAATTGATTTTCTAAAGGAATCCAATCGAAATATTTGGAAAGTATAAGCCCAATGTTATGTGTATAAAAAATAGACTTAAAGTCTAAAACAATCCCTTTATAATGGTATGTTTCAGATCGAAAATCCACATCCATATCCAAGCCATATTTGTAATAATTAAATTCAAAATCTGCCCGAATTAACCAATCTTTTATGCTTGACTCGCTTATCAGCGGAAAGCTGAAAAACTCTTTAAGAAGATTCTTTGCAGACTCTTCGCGTTTAATCATTTCGTAAAAAGACTCTAATTTATCCAGATAAAGATTTATTTCCTTCTTAAACTTATAAGCTTTTCCTGTGAAAATCTCAGAAAGATCATCAAACTGCCTGTACTTATCAAACCATGTATGGCAAAATTTGGCGGATAGAATGCCTTGACTTTTTATTTCTGATTCTATTTCTTCTACACCTTTCTGAGCCAAAGCTGCGTCCTGATAATATTTTAAATTTGGTTTGAAATTAACTTTGTCTTCTTCATAAAACGAAAATTTCCTATAAGTTCTGTCGTATTCATTGCCTTCTGCTTTAAAACTTGAACAAGGACAAATGTCAATAATTTTTCCATCTTCCTCTTCAAATAGCAACTCCATTAGTGCTAGATTATCCTTGTTAACGAAAGCGAATCCTTTCTGACCTTTATTGCAGCCATCACATTCCCCAGGAATCTTTTTCAAATCGCAATTTAGATTTTCGTCTTCTCTAAAATTACTAAAGAGCTTTCGAACTTCTGTGACAAATATATCTTTGGAAACTTCCTGATAAGGCTGATTTTCATCGAGTAAAAGGTCGAGCATTTCTGCATCAAGGTCTTGGAAAGCTTTGAAGATGCGTTGGTTTTTAGTCATGATTGCGTAGTTTTTATGTAAGCTTAAGTATTTCCCAAGCTAAAGATTCCTTTTTTCGATTATATCTTCTGATCGATATTGCAGTAACATCTTGTCTGTTCGATAAATTAAGTTTTTGGACAGTAGTTGGAGAAATAAAGGAATCATTTAAAAAAGCAAACCCTTTTTCATTTAACCGAACAGAACCGGCTTCTATTTTGAAATTTTTGTCTTTTAATACGCTGTTTTCACCTTTCTTCAAAGTAAAAAGCTTTGAAGGATGTTCTTTGGAAAATTGTGAAAACCTGACATTCAATATATCTCCAACATTTATTTTAAGATGAGGATTTAAACGGTCATGCTTGAAAAAGCCTATATCATCGTTATCTTTAATGAAATTTACAATTTTCTTATCAGGATTAATATTATAAACAAAAATATCTTCAGACGGTAAATTTGAAAACAAAATGGCATCAGCATTTTTAGCATTTGATTTATAAAAACTTTCATTACTAACAGTAGCTTCACAAGCAGAAAACCAATCTGAATTCATCAAAGCCACAACTTTCGACGGAATTTTATGAGCGTTTTCATTCTTGATCTTTTGGATTTTCAAAATTTCACTTTTCGCTTCTGAAAACATATTCTTTGAAATAAAATACTCTGCCATTTTAAGGTAGATGTTGGTTTTCATTTGCTCTACTTTATATCCTGATAAGCAAGCCATGCAAAGACAGGTCAGTTTATCCTCTTCTGTTTGAACAATTTGATGCAAAAGATCCCACACCCAGAACTCGCGCGATTTTTTTTGTGCAAAGGGAAGGAAATCAGTGAGTAAATGATCCCTTTCTCCAATAGCCAGAAGCATCTGAACTTTGAAATAAACAAGGTAAATAAACGAGTGATTTTTCTCATAGACCTCGTCGATTTTTCTGACATTTTCCAGAACCGTTTGCCTTTCCAATTGATAATCAGCAGAAGGAATGAGAAATTTAAAGTAAGCCGTAAACACCTGTTCCGCAACAGACATCATCTGATTTCCGTTTGGCAGTACATCTTTTTTATAATCTTCTTCGCTGAGATAATCTGTATTCCACCAATCAATGAATGCAATATATTTATCGCGGTTTGTTTTAAGAACTTTATGGGTGGCTTTTAAAAGAAAACTGTAAGCTTCTGAAGGTTTTGAATAATGAAATGATTTTGCCAAATCCACAAACTGATAAACCTGATCGAAAGGAATTTCCTTATACTTAATCACCTTGAAAAACAGCGAACCGATTTTCCACGCAATATTGTCGAAAAGCATGGTATCGGTCTCTGGCATATTCAGGTCCTTCACTTTATTTAATATTTCAATAAATGAACTAAGATTTTCTTCTTCCCCATACTTTTTCAGCAGATCGTTATATACCCAGCTAATGTTTCTTTTAGCATAGATATTATCCGCATTAGCTTCCAAGTCCTGCAAAGCCAATTGTAGAGATTCTTCTAAATGTCCGGATTTCCTTAAGTCTTTAATTTGTTGGGATTGAAGCATATTCTGAAATTTTCGTAATTAATTCACTTAACATAAAGTCCTTCTCTAAATCTGTGGACTTCACTAAAGCCTTAGTAATTTCGTTTTTACCATTGAAGTAAAACTGAATTTGGGAGCATTCAGCATTTGTTTCAAAAAAATAATTGACAAAGTAATTTTTTTTTCTTTCCACAACATTTGTAATTCTTGTTCCCACATCATAACTTGCTCCCTGAACGATTTTGTAAAGATCCTGAAGACAATCTTCCGTAGGAATATATGAGGGAGGAAAAACAACCTTATTTGGTTTAGAAAGAACTTTTCTTACAGATTCATGCTGTTCTTCAGTTCCGGATGTAAATTTGAAATCGCGAAAATGGCCAGCATCATTATGAAAAGCTTCTGCATTAACACGAATTCCATCCAATAAAAATGAATACTTTTCTAAATAAGGAAAGCTTCTTACTTCATCAATTGAAAGTAATGTTCCTTCACACTTTTCTAAAATATTCCAATAAAGGAAACTTTTGCATTTATGGTGTGTCGTTTTATGGAACGGGGAAACCATAACTTTTGAAAAATCGAATGAATCTGCTGGAATTTTAGTAAGCGGCATAATGCTACTAAAATTCAGTCGATAAAACTTGCCAAAATTTGGAAAATTAACAGCATAAAGTTTTTCCGATGCTCGTGTAGTTACAGTGTAACACCACCTTAATGGCATAATAGATAAACTTACCTGACCATAATAATCCACAATAACTGACTTCCATTCTCCCCCCTGCGATTTATGACCCGTGATAGAATAGCCATATTTCACTCTCAATGCATTAAAAAACGGATCTGCTTTCAGATAACCCTTAAATTGTTCTGATTTAATATTTGAATTTGGAAAATCTTTTTGAAACCGCATAATCGTATTAATATACAACGCTTTCATTTCATCTACAGATAAATCTCTCTCCGTAGACTCTAATAATGTTTCGTTAATATATGCATCGAACGGTTCTGGATTGTCGGGTAAAAGCAGACACACTTTTCTAAAAGAAAATGTAAATATTTTTTTAATTTTCTTACCATTTTCATCCACATAAACTGGCGCCGATTTCTTTTCAGTCTCAAAAACACTAACAACTTTGGCAAAATCTCCATTGAAAATCTCACGGCCATATGTGTGATAGTTATTGTTGATTATCTGAACCATATCTCCTTTACATATATGTTCTTTTCCTGGGAAGTAAATTTTCCTTATTTCATTATTGTAATGCAGATTCTGCGCATTCGAGAAATTAATAATCACCCCCTCATTAAATTCAGGGACAGGAAACAACTCACAATACTTCTCCACAATATTCCCCTCACGGAAATTGAAACAAGATTCTTCGTCAAATTCAAATTCAAGAACCCGATTTCTTTGGTTTTCAATACATTTTCTAATTTTTGTAGCATTTTCCAAAATCTGATTTTTTTCCTGTCTCATCACTTCAGTTAAAAAGACCTCTAAAACTGGAATCTCTTTATTTTCATAAAAGCTTTTCTCCAAAGCCCATGATTTGTTGTCTCCAATAGGCGAAAGCTGTGCCGGATCTCCTATTACAATCAGCTTGTTTCGGTTTGATTTAATTTGCAGTTGAGCATAGGTCATTAAGTCATCGAGGAGTACATCTGTTCCGAAACGAAAGAGTTCATGTTCTGATTTCCTTGATGAAATCATGGATGCTTCATCTACGATAACCACCGTATTTTCTTCAAGTTTTACAACCGGAAAATGATATTGAAAAGAATGTTCAGCAATATCTTTTTCTTCAGAATTTATTGTCAGAAGATTATTGAAATCATAAATGGTAGAGTGTATTGTTTTTCCATATCCTGTTTTATCTCTCAGAATTTTTGACGCTCTTCCAGTAGGCGCACAAACTACAAATTTCCTTTTATCTTTTTCTAAAGCCTTAATAATCCCTTTCACCAAAGTAGTTTTCCCTGTTCCTGCAAAACCTTTCAAAAGGAAAACACGATCGCTACCTTCCATAAAATTTTCAATTTTACTGATAACGGATTCCTGCTGGGAATTAAGATTTATAGAAAAATGAGAGAGAATATCCATAGTTGTTACATGCTTTATTATTTAAAAAGGCAAGACGTCATCTTCATCGTCGAAAATGCCGATTGAGCTGGAGTCTTTTTCGGAATTAGATACGACATTATTTTGAATGGTCTCCAAAGATTTTTCTTCTCCAGACACCTGAATTTTCCACGCTTTTACATCGGTGTACCATCTGCCGTTATATTCGCGGCTTTCGATATCAATGTCGATGAGAAGGTTTATCCCTACAATTAAAGGCTGAGAAGGAATTTTATCTCCTCTAAATGAAATACAGATCTTTTTTGGATATTTATCGCTGGTTTCTACAATGATATCCTGTTTTTTCCATTCGCCGTTTTTACCGGTTCCGGATTGTAAAGGGAGAATTTGGATGAGTTTTGCTGATATTTGCATTTTGATTTTGTTTTGTTGGGACAAAGGAAGAAAGGTATTGTGCAGTGGGAGTGCATTTGATTTTTAATATTCTATTCCGTTGAATCTATTGATGTCATAGTTTACATTTTTATCATCAATTAGAAACGTAATAAAATCTAAAATTTTGCATACCTCTTCATGTCTCACCCTAATACCATCATGCACAAACTTATGCCTAATAATATTTATTTCAGGCCAATTTTTGACATTACTGTTAGAAAAACCAAACATAAAAATCATTATACTGCCTATTTTATAATTCAAGTCCATCTTAGTTGTACGACTCTCAGTAATTTGATGATTATCTGCTAACTTATGACATCTTAGTGAATGATCATATTTGATTGGCTCTTCAAACTTGTAAACTTTCTTAGAATCTCTTGAAACCATTTTTCGCACAATTATATCGTTAACATAATAATATCCCTGTTGATCATCGCTATCAATAATTTCAGAAGCAAAATCTTCAATTATCTGAAATAGCTGTAAAAACCCAAAAGATAAACTTTTATCAGATGAGGAATTTGGATCCGCTAAATTTATTATTGCAAATGCTTTCTCTAATTCAATTTTTGCTTTCTGATAAAAACTATTGATAAATGGTATTGCACTATTGTCTATAACATCATTCAAAGTTGATATTTTTTCCCATATATCTTTTAAGAATGATCTTTTACTTGAAGTTTTTAAAATGCTAATAATTTGATTGACGGACTCTTTGCTATAATTTGAATCCTTGCTATTCTCCGGTGACTCTTTCATTATAAAGCCGTCTGCACCAACATCTAAAGCATATTGCAAATTTGTAGCTTTATTAGTTGCAGAGAACACAATTACCTGAATACCTTTATTAATATTTTTTATTTCCTGCAAAATTTTGATTCCAGTCAAATCACTCGGTTTAATACCATTGGTATAATCGTGATCATGAAGTCTTAAATCCAGAATTACAATATCCGGAAAAGGATGAGATTGTAATATTTTTCTTTTTGCCTCTTCAATAACACCTTCTTGTATAGATTCTGATTTAAAATCTTTTCCAATCGAATCAAATTTAACATTGTTGCCTAGTAAAGTTTTAAAAAATGATTGCCAACCTTTTTCTTCCTCATCATCAATTAACAAAACTGAAGAAGAGATACCTGATGACAAATTTGAATTGGAAATTATATCAGTTTCCTTAATTTCATTTATTGTCATTAAATATCTAAAGAACAATGAATTCTTGATTTCATGCTTTATATATTCTGGCAAATTTTGTTCTATACATAATATCTGACTCCACCTGAAAATACTCCATTCATTAATTATCGAATGGTTAGTTTTATAACTTAATGGTCTTCTAATATTTATATTTCTAATCCCTTGTAACGCTAAACTTTTGGCAATTTTTTGAATTGCGTCACTTTCAATTTTTAATAAATTCTCGTTAAAGCTTGCATTTATTTGAAGATAAGAAACATTTGGCAACTTTAGTACCTGACTTAATTCACAATATTTGAAAAATGATAGTTCATCCTCAAACCCGCAAAGAATAAATCGGACTTTTTCAACTCCACTTGTCAAAGATTTGAAATATGATTTTAGAAAAATTTCAACTCCATGATATTTGAGATTATTCGGTTTGTTTGGAGAAACCTCAATTAAATAAACTTTATCTTCTTCTGGCTCTGATATTTCGAAATCAGAAAGTCGATCTAAATCATTTGGTATCTGAACATAATCGATATTGAGAGCATTACCAGTACTTTCAGAAAAAAAATTAATAATCTGCATATTTGTCAACAAATTTTTGAATTTGGGAATTAATTACCTCTGAACCTCGATGAGTCTCTGATAAAAATTTAAAAAGAACGTTTTTGTCCTCTTTTAGCTCTTTCGCAGTTAAAATACCTTCAAAATCATCTTCATCAAATATATAGTTTGGATTTAACAATTGTGTTAAATATTCTATTTGGAAGTGTTTAACCTGACTGAAAAGATATTTGTTTCCAAAAATTAAGAGGGGTAGATTAATTGTATTATTTTTTGAATAATAATCTAAAAACTCGGGAAGATTTTGATATAAATCGCCCGAATTGGACTCTGCGTAATAATTATTAACTATACCATTCGTTAATCCACCGCTGAAAATAACGAGAAGTTTACGATTCTCCTTACACCAATTTTTAAATACATCAACGGTAAAATTCTCTGTAAACGCGTAAGATTTATGCAAAATAATAATTTCTGCATCTGAAATATCTTTAAAAAAAATCTCAGTATTACCAGAAACAAAAACTCTATCGGTTATTAAATTCGAGTAATTTTCTATATCAAAGGATTCTTTCATTCTGTCCTTTCTATCTTCAAATAAGTATATCATTACCTATAGATTTTTATACATTTTAAATTTATATTTAACACCACCTACCGAATCGTTAAGCGGTCGCTTAATTGATTCCGAAAAAAACACATTGCCAGGTTCAATATACATTTCTGCTTCATTGGATAGAAATAAAAAATCAAAACTTCGTTTCTCTCCTCGAGTCAATAAATCTGCTTCCAATCCAAAATCAACAATACTAAAAAGGTATTTTCTTACAGTTTGTAAATCTCCAGAATTCCCTATGAACTTACTATTCTCAGGATTCCTTTCAATGAAACTATCTTTATGAAAAATTACCAATTCATAGTATTCTTTTTCCTCCTCCATATCTATGATAACATTAGTTGAGAATGATTTATACTTAAGAATCCATTCCAAAACCTTTTCAATACCCCTATATAAATTATTGACATCTATAAATAAATTTAGCGATTGAGATAGATTGTTAAAACTCTCAGTAAAAACCAAATTGTTTACGAAGTCAACACCTAGCTTTTGCTTTATAAATTTTTTTAAATATTTTTTGAAAGGATATTCTTCAGAGCCCAGCCTAAATTCGATACTGTTTTTAAATCTATTAACAACATCTGAGAAATATTTACCATTAATTTCGATTCTGAACGGATTCTGTGATTCGAAAAGTTGTTTTTGAACTTCTTTATTACCATAAGTCATTTCTGATTCAAAACTTTCTGGAAATTCAATTTTCAATTTGCCTTCACTCTGCAAAAAATCTTTAACAAAACTTACAGTTTTAAGGTTAAGATTTGAAGTTCCCAAGTCTTTCAATTTTTTTTCTATTTCAATAAAGATCACTGAATAATCAATATTAGTTGAATCCGGCTTGTGAGTAAACCATTTGAAACTATCGTTCTGACTAAAGTTATAAAGAAATTTCACCATCTCTTTTGGTCTATGCTTTTTCAAACTTCGATTTGAGTTTCTTATAGAATCTGCAGAATTGTTAAAATCAGATTTTATCTTTTGTTCTATCACCGAAATCCTTTGTTCCAAATCTTTTCCTAAGTGACCATCTTTTTGAATTTCTACTTTTGTAAGTTCAAAAACCCGCTCTCTCTGAGCAGGTGTTAGTTTTTTATCTTCAAGAATTTCCTGTATAAAATCGTATTTATCTTTAGCCATCCGTTTCAAATTTAATGATTGCAGTTTCAATTCCGTCATTTTCCCAAACATCCAAAATATGATCAATATGGTTTGGTGTAGAAGATACCTTTTCAAAACGAGAAAGTAATTGACTATAAGTTGAATTACTCTCTCCTTTAACCATTTTCAGGTAATCAAGTTTTCCTCTTATTACTGCTTCCATAAATAAAGGCGTATTGCCGGGAACTTTTACATGTCCTTTACCTTTCAAATAAGATTTTAAGAAAAGCGAAAATGCTTTATCTGTCCCATAAGTTTCCCAAAAGTACAGCCACATTCTTATCTGCTTAATGTATCTTCGTGCAACATTTGGTTCTTTATTTACCGTAATACCAGTAACCTCCTGTCTAACGTTTGATTTCTGCAAACGAACTTTCGACCTGTTGATCTGAAAATGCTGGTCAGCAATAATTCTTTCCACTTCCTGTCTGAATGCACCATCTTTTTGGTAGATGTTATGATTTGAACTAAATGTAATATCATCGGCATACCTGCTGTAAACCGCACCAAATCTTTTTGCGACCGCTGAAAGCAAATAATCTAAACGCTCACAAATAATATTTGTGAAAATTGGCGATACCGGAGATCCCTGTGGAAGAACTCTTCTCACGGTTTTTTGCAATTTACCCTCAATTTCACGCTCCACTATCATATTTTCGCAAGAAAGCCATGCGATATACAATGCAATTTTATCCTTACCCTCTCCCTTTAAATTAAATGGTGGATGATTTAGACGATTCAGAATTCTTCCAATTTCGATACTTGGAAAAAAATCTTTTAAATCAAGATTAAAAACATACAAACTGTTTGAATGCAGTTTGGCATTATCCACAACAGATTTGCCGTGAACAAAGCCATAGGCAGCATTATGTGGTTCGTAAAGGGAATGCATGATTAAATTGAGACACTTCAAAACGACTTTCAAGTCCGCTTTTGGTGCATGAATGGTTCTTTTACCACCATTTTTCTTACTGATTTCAAAAGTCTTAAACCTACGGCTAGAATTTGGGTGTGATAAAGCTTTTAAAGTCTGTGGTATTATGTTGACAATTTTTTGCTGATACAATAAGCGCTGACAATACGTCAATAAATGACAGAACATTTTCTCAGAATCACAAATTCTAAAAAATCTTGCGATCAATGATTTTTCTTCCGCTGAAATGTCTTTTACTTCCATTAACATTAATTATTGAAAATTCTTGAAAGCCTGTTTATATTTTCTTTATTTATTACAATTATTAAAAATCTAAATAAGTGAGGGTTTTTCAGAAAGCAATAATCAAATAATATCAAGAATATAAATAATAAAATATCATATCTTAAAAAATTATTCAGAAATATTGATTCTAAAATCGTCCTAACATTCATTCCGAATTGCTTCGGAACACCTGCCGATTTTTGAAAGTGAACTTCCAACAGCAGGCAAAGTCAAAATCTTAAAACAGGCTTTTCAAAGAACTTTTATCTGTTTGACGATGCAAACTTATCTCTATCGAGTGCAGCCAAACTGCACTAATAATTTTTATTTACTTCCTGTAATCTATTTTTAATTATTTCCTTTAATTTTTTTGGCTCCAGCACTTTCATATTCTCGCCGAATGACAAAATAACACTTTCCAATTCATAGTTTAGTTTTAGCTCAAGCTTTAATAGATTTCCCTTGATGTTCTGAGAACCATGAATAGGTTTGGATTGAATATATGGTATAATGTTATTGCTTAATTCAATAACAATTTTTGCCGGTTGCTCCTCTTGATTATTTGTAACTCCAATAATATCTTCGAAATATTCGTCAAAATCAATTTCACAGGGCTCATAATCACTTTTTGACGATTGAATTTCAACAATCCGATCCAATGCAAGATTCTGAATTTTTTCAACCTTGTGATTGTTTCCAAACAGAAACCAGCGATTATTATACTGTTTCAAATAATAAGGCGAAACTGTAAAAACATTTTTACGATTCGTATTGAAACCTTGATAATGAATATCCAGACATTGTTCATTCAAAATACTTTGATATAAAGGATTTAGGAATTCGACACCTTTTAGGAATTCATTATCCTCGAAACTTATGATTTGTCTATTTTGCTGTGAAGTATTGATTCCTGCTGATAATTTTGCCTGAATGGAGTTTACCCAATCAAATCCAGGCATATTATTCATTCTGGACAATGTTTCCATTGCTTCATTAAGTGAGTTGAGTTCGTCAGGATTCAAAGGCATTTTCAAAATAGAGAATTCGGGATCTGAATAACGGTAGAAAACTTTTCTACCATCCTTGACACTTTCAATGGGTGCATCATAACCTGCTTCACTTTTCATAAAATCAATGTCATCAAAAATCTGCCTGCGGGAAACTGTTGTTTCAGTGGCGTAATGCTCTGTCAGCACATCAGAACAATACTCAATCAGATCATTGATATAAAATCTTTTGAACTGATTTGAAAAGCATTTGTCCAATGCCTTGTATCTGATTTGAGCGTTTTTGTTTTGAGCCATTGAGATTATTAGTGGAATTACCAAAAATACAAAATGCAATTGAGAGAAAAAAACGGAAAATAAAACTGCATAAGGTGCATAAGCAAAAAATGAGTAAACATTTTTTATGTTTTTTTAAAAAAATTTATTTTGTTCAAATTAAAGCAATAGAAAGAAAAAGGAAATTTATTGTTCTTTAAATTTCTTAATAATGCTTTCGTTACGCATGTACGTCTTCAAACTAACTTGGACATTTTGGAATAAATCCTTAAGGAGTATTTAGGGTTATAAACTTAATAATTTCTGTTGAAAATACAACTGTCTTCTTTTTCGGATTGAATCCGATTTTATTTGTCTTCTTTTTTCCAAAATTTGCTCAGATCTTCCGAAGTAAAC